>JBBQMJ010000123.1:0-8785 GCA_038328815.1 Fimbriimonadales bacterium
GCCTTCAGAGCCGCTTTTTCTAGAGTAACTCGACGAAAGGAGGCTAATCGAGTGAGCTCGCAACGGTAAAGCTCAGTCGACATTTGCGGACTCGCAACGTTGGATGAAAGTTGGTTCACGCACTGGCCCCGATTCTTGAGGCGTAACAAGGGAACAAGTCGGGCACCCCGCGAAGTCGCAGAATTATGAGAGAAACGACAATTTCGTTGGGCGAAGTGGGCTTAATTGCTGCCACGAGAGGAATGCTTGGTGCGGGAATCGGGTTGCTGCTTGCTGGCAAGCTAAGCGACGACAAACGAAAGAGGCTTGCAATTCCGTTGGTAATAGCAGGTGTGCTTAGCACGATCCCTCTAGCAATAAGTGTAGGCAGCAAGAGTAAGAAACCAATACCATCTACTGGGACGGACGGCCCTTAGAGCCGATTAAGCCAAGTCCTCGGCAGCAATGGGCAGCCGTCTGATCCGCTTGCCGGAAGCGGCGAAGATGGCGTTGCCAATAGCCGCAACTGCAGCAGGGTAGCCAATCTCACCGGCGCCTCCGGGCCGCTCCGTGTCGGATGTTGTGTAAACCTCTACGACGGGTGCGTCTGACATCCTCGCCCAACGGTAGCTGTCCCAGTTCGTCTGTGCCGCGCCGCCGTTCTCAATCGTGATCGCGGCGTAGAAGGTCGTTGCTATGGCGTCCATCGTGGCACCCTCGATCTGAGCGGCTAGTCCGAGCGGATTCACAACTTGGCCGCAATCGATTGCTGCGACTACCCGGTGGACTTTGACTTTCCCAGCCGTGTATTCGACTTCGGCGATTTGGGTGATGTAGGACCCAAAGCCGGCAAAACACGCGACGCCCCTACCCCAGCCTGGCTTCATTGGAGTACTCCAACCTGCCTTCTCAACGGCTAGCTGAAGGGTTTTCTTCAGGCGATCATTACGCATGAGCGCCAATCTTGCTTCGACCGGGTCTTTGCCGGATGCGGCGCAAAGTTCGTCGAAGAAGCACTCTCGCACAAAACCGAGATAAGTGTTCTGGACAGAGCGCCAGGCACCGTTTGGTACGGGGCTTTGGATGCGGCCGAACATGACGTGACCCTCGGCCAGAGTGTATTGGCCGTTGAGATCGCTCCAGACGCCTGCGGTTGCGCGAGGCCTTCCGCCTGCCTCCAGAAGTTGGTGATAGAACGCCATGTGCATGCCGTCGCTGCCGACTGACCCCTTCATGGCGTGGTAGTTCATTGGCCGGTAATGGTCATGCTGAAGGTCGTTTGTTCTGGTCCAAACAAGCTGGACAGGCTGGCCCAGTTTCTTGGCGATCTCAACGCATTCGGTTACGTATTCGGCGCTGAGTCTCCTTCCAAATCCTCCGCCGACCATTGGCAGGTGGACGGTGACTTGCGCCTCAGGAAGGCCAGTAATCTTCATGGCTTCCGATATGCAGGTTTCGGGAACCTGTGTCGGCGCCCAGACCTCACATTTGTCGGCCGTGACCGATGCCGTGCAGTTCATCGGCTCCATGGGCGCGTGCGACAGGTAAGGCAATTCGTAGACCGCTTCAATTGTCTTGGTTGCTGCCGCAGGTGGAGATGGAAAAGGCTCTATGGCCTTCTTAAAACTGCTCGTCAGATCGGCGGACGTAAGAGACGCGTTAGGGCCATCGTCCCATTTAACCGTGAGTGCTGCTGCCGCCTTCATGGCCGACCAGGTGCTGCTGCCGACGACGGCAACTCCGCCAGATCCACTTTCGACGAGAAAGGCTTGCACAAATCCTGTGATCGACTTTGACGAACTGTCATCGAAGGAGACGGCTCTACCGCCAAAGGCGTGAGGGCGAACGATCACGGCAAACTTCATCCCGGGGACACGGCAATCGAGACCGTACGTTGCCTTACCGGTGACTACCGGAAGGTTGTCGATCCTCTTGGTGGGCTTGCCGATTAGTTTGAATTCGCTAGGTTTCTTTAGTATCACGTCAGCTGCGGCCGGGATCGGCTTTGCTGCTGCATTGACAACGAAGGCGCCGATCGGGGCGTGTTTGCCGGATGCCTTGTGCCAGACCTCCCCGCCCTCAAGTTCGCATTCTGTCGCGGTAACTCCCCACAAATCACTCGCGGCGCTTTTTAGCATGGTCGCGGCGGTGGCTGCCGCGTGGCGGAGAGGCTGATATGAGCTTTGAACAGACTGGCTGCCGCCAATATTCTGATCGCCATATTTCTTGTCGGCCGTCGCTTGCTCGACGACGATGTGTTGCCAATCGACGCCGAGTTCCTCAGCGAGGAGCATGGAAAGAGATGTTCTGACGCCGGTGCCAACTTCGGGCCTCGGGGCGATTAACGTGACTTTGCCGTCGGAATCGATGCGGATGAAGGCGTTGGGCTCAAACTTGGCTTCGGGCGCCGCGCTTCCCGGGCTCCCGTTTGCGTAGAGTCGGCAACCCAGAACCAGGCTCGCGCCTGCCGCCGCAGTCGTTTGTATGAAGGAGCGACGTGTTAAAAGGACTTTGCTCATCGCACACCCTCGGCTGCCGCACGGATAACAGCTTTCTTAATTCGTGAATAGGTCCCACAGCGACACAGGTTGGTCATTGCTTCGTCAATATCGGCGTCGGTAGGGTGTGGTTTTTGCTTAAGGAGTGCGACCGCGGCCAGAATTTGGCCCGCCTGGCAATAGCCGCATTGGGGAACATCTTCTTCCATCCATGCCTTCTGGACCGAGTGGGAGCCGTCCTTGGAGAGTCCTTCGATGGTCATGATTGCACCGTCAACCGTAGAGACTTTTGTTGAACAGCTGCGTGTCGCTTCGCCATCGATCAGAACGGTGCAGGCTCCGCATAGTCCAGCGCCGCAGCCGTACTTGGTTCCTGTCAGTTCGAGCGAGTCCCTCAGGACCCAAAGCAGGGGTGTGTCGGCGTCGACGTCGACTTCGCGGCGTTTTCCGTTGACGTTGAGGGTGAATTTTGCCACACGGTCCTCCAGGTTCGCGCTCACTCCTGTGATCGAGAAGCGCTAAGAGCCCATTATGGGCACACATTACTTAGTCGGAGGGCTTCTTTCGGATGTTCTTATAGATTGCCAAGGAGGAACTATGGTCGCTCCCACGCAGATAAATTTGGCACCCCGGACGCGACTCGAACGCGTGGCCTACTGCTTAGAAGGCAGTTGCTCTATCCACTGAGCTACCGGGGCGTGCTTTGGAGCTTGTTTGTCGCTTCCGCGGAAGCGAGCCACCTCAAAAAGCATACCCAGAAGCCTAGGCACGCCCACTGTTGAGAACACTTGAAACCCTAAAGGCAATTCAGGCAGAAAGGTTAAGGGTCATTGCCGTTGGTACCCTACAGGGGTATAGTATTTTCTCATGGCTTTCATGCTGATAAGGAGAGGGATGCGTGGCTGGGGTGCGGCCGTTGCCTTGCTGGTGGCTGCGGCGGCTTCGGGCCAAGCGATAAGCGTCGACGATGCGGTAAAGCTCGGTCTGAAGAAGAACCCGCAGGCGGCCGTTGGCAAGGCCGGTGTTCTTTCGGCGCTGGCAAATTACCGGTCGCTGGCGACCCTCAATCCGATAACACTGGGCGCCAATCATGTGCAGGGCACCAGCACCGCGCCAACCCTAAATGGGACTAACAACGACACATTCCTCGACTTAGGTGAGACGGTCGATCTAAGTGGGCAGAGGCGATATCAGGCCGCCGCCGCTCATGCCACGTACAAGTCCACCTATTATCAGTTCCAGGAAACGCTTCTGACTCTGGAGCAGCAAATCCGCGATGCCTACTGGACGCTTGCCGCAGCTCAGGCGCAGACTCGCATTTCGGAAACGAGTTTGAAAGAGGCTCAGCGGGTTTACGACCTCACGGTGAAGCAGCAGCAAGCTGGAGCCGCGCCGAATGGCGATGTGGTGCGCTCCTCGATCGACGTTGCCAACGCAAAACAAGCACTGATCTCGGCGCAGGGCGCGGAGCGAACTGCTCTCTACGCGTTCAACAATCTAATCGCCAAGACGCCAACAACCCCCGAAGTTCTGGCCGATGATCTCTCTAGCGAATCTGAGTCGACTCCCGAGATTCAGCTACAGGCCCTTAAGGAGCTCGATCAGCAAGCGCAGATCAATCGCCCGCTGCTGAAATCGGCGGTGGAACAGTCCAGGGCTGCGGGTTATCCGGTGCTACAGGCTGAAGCCTCTCGTTGGCCAGATTTCACAGTTGACTTTCAACGCTCGACCACTCAGGAAATCAACACGCTTGTCTTCGGAGTCAGCTTTCCACTCATCGACTTCGGCAGCGTGAGCCAGTCTATTCGATCCGCGAAGGAATCTAGGAAGCAAGCCGATGCTCAGCAAGAGCAGACCAGGCAGCAAGTAGCACAGCAAGTGGCCCAGGCGCACGCTGACCTGGAGATCGCCATCCAATCTGCAGCGGGCTACAAAAGAGAGATTCTTGACCCTTCCGTGACTCTTTTGGGAATGGCAAGGCTGGGCTATGAACAGGGGGCGACCGGCATCCTGCCTGTGATCGACGCGGAATCGACGATACGAAACGCCCGCGTCGGCTACGTCAACGCGCTTTTGGCGGTTTACAAAGCTCAAGACGAATTGCTTGCCGCGACTGGGACTCGGGCGTCGGGCGTCCCCGCGACAAACGGAATCAAACCATGAATCCAAGAATTATCCTTCCCATCACCGCCGTTTGCCTTGCCCTTGCCGGATGCGGTTCGCAATCCGTACCCGAAGCCAAGAAGGAAACGAGCGGCGCCAAGCTTGTCCAGATAGCAGGTACTGAAGGGATACAGGTGGATCCGGAGAGTATCAAGCTCGCAGGGATCACGATTGAAGCGGCTGGGAGCGATAAGCTGACGGCGACGATGCAGCCAAGCGGCGAGGTGCAGCCGACGGATACAGGCGCCATTCAGGTGACATCTCGGCTCCCAGGCAAGATCGCCGACGCTTTTGTGTCGGCGGGCGACCGGGTTCATAAGGGCCAGCTCATTGCTTATGTCGACAGCGTCGATCTGGCCACGGCAGAAGCCGCTTATCAGACAGCCGTCTCTCACGCCAATCTTGCAAAGAACCAGCTGGAGCAGCAAAAGAAGCTAGCTGGCTACGGAAGCCTTAGCGAGCAGCCAGTTGAGGACGCAAACAAGGCTGGCTCCGCCGCAGACGCAGCAGTTTCTAATGACGAAGCTCAGATCAAGGTCGATCAGCTGGCGCTGACCAGCACGCGCAGGCTCATCGAAATGGGTGAGATTACGCGGAAGCCGGTGGAAGACGCGCAGAACGCTCTGGCTCAAGCTGAGTCTTCTGCCTCGCAAGGTCGCATCGCGTTGAATTCGGCAAAGAAGAACCTGGATCGAACAAAGATCCTTTTTGACGGCGGTGTCTATTCGCGGCAGCAAATGGAGGATGTGGATGCTGCGTACGCTACCGCCGTCTCTGGTAGCCAACAAGCCAATACGGCGGAAAGGCTGGCACGAGAGGAACTTAGGCGACAGCAGTCGATCTACAAGCAGAACCTAAATGGCTCTGGTTCGCTTCAGGCCGCTCAGTCGAAGCTCCAGCAGGACGAGCACACGTATCAAAACGACTTGATCGCCCAGCAGCTGGCCCATACACAGTATCAGCGCGCCGTTACTGTTCACAAGTCGGGAATCCCTGTTTCACAGGCTCTGCAACAGGCGCAGGACAGTTACGACGAGGCTGCGATTGCCGTGCAGGCGACAGCTAGCACGTTGCGGATTTACGGCGTCTCGCCGGGGTCCTCGTTTGGCGAGATGCGAGGAGGGCGTGTTGTGGTTCCGGTAACCGCTCCGATCGAAGGGATTGTTTCTTCGAGGACGATGGTTGTTGGGCAGAACATCGATACCACGGCCGTGCTTGTTAAGCTCGTGAATTTGGACCAAGTGTTGGTCGACGCGCAGGTTTATGAGAAGGATGTTCAGGGCGTTCATGTGGGCGACTCAGTTGAGGTTCGCGTGCCGGCAATCCCGAACAAGACGTTCTCAGGCAAGGTCAAGTGGGTTTCCAGCGAGATCAGTAACGACACCCGCACGGCGACGGTTCGCACCGTTTTGGCGAACCCCGGCTGGGCGCTACGGCCCGGGATGTATGCAAGTCTGCTGATCGGTAGCAAGAATGCCGTGAAGTCCCTTTCCGTGCCCAGCGATGCCGTCATCCTGCAGGGAGACAAGCAGGTTGTTTACGTCCAGGTAGGTCCGGGGCAGTTTGTGCAGCGTTCGGTCAAAGTGGGAGACCCGATTGGCAAACGCTTGCCCGTGCAGAGCGGCTTATCGCCCGGTGACCAGGTTGTTGTGAGCGGGAATGTTTTCATTCAGAAAGAGCAGGAACAGCTCGAGACTGAGAAAGCAGGATCGAAATGATCGACAGTTTCCTGCAGGCGGTCGTTAAAAACAGGCTTGTTGCCCTTGGCTGCGGTCTGCTGATTGTTGTGGCAGGTCTGATTAGCTTGCGCAATCTGAATATCGATGCGTTTCCGGACATCACGCCGGTTCGCGTGGAAGTAGATACGAGCGCTCCTGGGCTTGCCGCAGAGGAGGTTGAGAAGCTTGTCACACACCCGCTTGAGGTCGCGTTGCAGGGTATTCCGAAGGCGACCAAGATCAACTCAGAATCCAAGTTTGGCATTTCCGTCGTAACGCTCTACTTTGAAGATGATGCCGACGTCTATTGGGCTAGGGACCAGGTTTCGCAGCAACTCGTCGGCATAACCATGCCGCCGGGCATCACGCCGGGAATGGGACCGAACGATACTGGCACTGGCCAGATTTTCATCTATGCGGTGAAAAGTCCGTTGCGGTCGGACATGGAGCTGCGGGACATCCAGGATTGGACGGTTACTCCCGCTCTAAAATCTGTTCCGGGCGTGGCGGACTGCCTTTCCTTTGGTGGCCAGGTGAAGCAGTATCAAATCCTGATCGATCCCGACCGACTCAAGGCGCACGGGCTGAGTATCGATGACGTTACAGGCGCCGTTAGCAAGAACAACCAGAACACGGGCGGCAACTACGTCCAGCACGGCGGGCAACAGTACATCGTGCGCGGCATTGGGCTGCTTCAATCGGGGGATGATATCGGCAACATCGTCGTGGCAGCCAAGAATGGTACGCCCACCTATGTCAAGAACGTCGCCACGGTCCAAATTGGGCCCGAAGATAGGCAGGGATCTGTAAGCGAGGACGGCAAGGGCGAGGTTGTTTCGGGGATCGTCATTTTGCGTCTCGGCTCAAATACGTCGGATGTCATTAGCCGCGTTAAGGACAAGCTGGTTGAGCTTAAGAAGGGGTTGCCGGCCGACGTAACTATCGTTCCGCTGTACGACCAATCGCTGCTGATCAAGCATAGTATTGACACGGTAAAGGACGCTCTGATCGCGGGCGAGATCCTCGTCATTCTCATCCTGTTTGCCCTGCTTAACAACATTCGGGCGGCTACGGTTGCGGCGCTTGCGGTGCCGATTTGCATGCTGATCGCCTTCATCCTGATGTGGCGGGCAGGCATTTCGGCAAACTTGCTCTCGCTTGGTGGATTGGCCATCAGCATCGGCATGATGATCGACGCGAGCATCGTCATCACTGAGAACATCTACCGAAATGTGAGTGAGACTTGGCAGGAAAAGGAGTCGTTGGAGGATGTCGTCACGCGTGGCGCGACGCAAATTGGGCGCCCGGTTCTCTTTGCCATCTTGATCGTCATTGCCGCGTTCATTCCGCTGCTTGCATTGCGTGGAATTGAGGGGCGGCTGTTTGTGCCGCTTGCCCTATCGATCATCTTTTCGATGGTCGGGTCGGTGATCTCCGCGTTCGTGATTGCTCCCGCGTTATGCCTGGTCTTGCTTCAAGGCGGACATCCGAAGCCTGCCAACAAGATCGTCCAGTGGATGCGCGCGCATTACGAAAAGAATCTTGACCATTCCATCCAGAAGCCAACGAAGATCACGCTGATCTGGGTTCTTGTGACGCTACTCAGTCTAGTTCTATTCTCCTTCAGTGGGTCCGAATTCCTACCCAGCCTCGACGAAAACAACTTCCGGATTCGGGCAACGCTTCCAACAAGCATTTCGTTGGATGAGGCGACGAAGTTGGCCGAGCGCATGGAATCGGTCATCATGCGCAACCCGAACGTCGAGCACGCCATTTCATACGTTGGACGTGCCTCGTTGGGTGGCGATCCGGAGCAGGTTAGCAACTGCGAGATATCGATTCCTTTGAAGAACCCAAGTGGGTGGAAGGGTGCCAGGTCCAAAGCAGAGCTTGAGCAGCAATTGAGATCTGAATTGAGGAAGTTCCCAGGCGTGGAGTTGGAGTTTTCGCAAGAGCTTGAGATGCGGAACGACGAGCTGATCTCCGGCTTCAATACGCCAATTGCGATTTTTGTGAAGGGCGATGACACCACGGTTTTGCTAGATAGAGCCAATGCAATTGCGGCGGAACTGAAGAAGGTAAATGGGGCTGCTGACGTTGCAGTAGAAGAGGTTGCGGGCATTGATGACCTGAACATCGTGCCGGACCGGGCTGCCATCGCCCGCTATGGAATCAATGTTTCAGACGTGATGGGTGTCGTGCAATCGGCGGTCGGTGGCTCCACGGCGAGCACGTTCTATGAGGGGGAAAAGCAGTTCGATATTCAGACGCGAATGCTGCCGCGTTACCGAAACAACGTGGAGGCGATCGGCAATTTGCTCGTAACCTCGTCTTCCGGGCAACGGATTCCGCTTAGCGAACTGGCTTCGATCCAGGTGAAACAGGGGCTTTCGGAGATTGGCCGAATGGATGCTAAGCGCCGGGTTG
>JBBQMJ010000124.1:0-8784 GCA_038328815.1 Fimbriimonadales bacterium
AGGTTCTGGCCGGCCTTGAGTACGCGCACAGCAAGGGTGTCATTCACCGAGACATCAAGCCTGACAACATCCAGATTCTCTCCGACGGGCGCATTAAGCTCACTGACTTCGGTATCGCGCGGCTGACCTTTGAGCCTAACCTCACGATGGACGGCCAGGTGTTTGGAACGCCAAGCTATATGTCGCCGGAGCAGGTAGTGGGCAGGGATATCGATGCCCGTAGCGATCTGTTTAGCGTGGGCATTGTGCTTTATGAGATGATCGCGGGGCAGAAGCCGTTTGGCGGCGATAGCGTCGTCAGCATCACTTACGCGATCATGAACAAGGAGGCGGACAGGCCCAGTCAGATCAATTTCGCCCTTTGGCAGGTCATCGAGAAGGCGCTGGACAAGAGTCCGCAGCTACGCTATTCAAACGCAGCAGAGATGGTTGGCGCCTTGGATAACGCGCAGAAGGCGGTTCAGCCAGGGTCCATGGTCATCGATCCGGGTCGGCCGCAGATTGGCGGAGCGGTTTATCAGCCTGGGCCGGGCTACTATGCGCCCCCAGTCCCTGGCTCGTACCAACAACATCAGCAGCAACAGCATCAGCCGCCTCCTCAAAATCCTTATGCTGGGCAGGTAGCGCCGCCGCCTGTTGTCTATCCGTACAATCCTTATCAGCAACCGGGGACCGGCGGGCAGGTCGCGCCGCATACACCGAGCTATTCACAGCCCAACTATCAGGGCCAGCCAGCGCCGCCAGGATATAGCCAAGCACCGATTTACTATCCGCCACCACCGCGACAGCCTCTGTTTAAGCCTGAGACGCGTTTCTTTTTGGGAAGGCTGATTTTGTGGGTTGTCATCATCGGTTTGGCCTTCTACGGGATCATCTTTGCGATCAACGTTTTGAGCAACTTAGCGAACAGGCCTGGCGGGATCGGGCGCGCGGTCGCTGCAGCCCCCCCCACGCCCGCAAATGACCCCATCAAGCAGGCGTCGGATAGTGTTGCCTCCGCGACAAACCCGGTTGATAAGAGCAATAAGCAAATTGAACTTGCCAAGGCGCTTGAAAAGAAGGGACTCGAGCAGCTTCAAAACGGCCAGGATCAAGATGGCGTGAACAACCTAAGCCAGGCACTATACAACGACCCTTCTAGAACTCTTGCGGCAATTGCGCTTGGCCAGTATTTCGATAAGCACGCGCCGAACGCTGCTAATGGGGACCGGCAGATCGAAATGTTGGAGTCGGCCGCCGAAAGTTGGGAGCAGGCTTCGAAGTCCGAGTTGAACGCGGATTCCGCTGAGACTTACAAGCAGCAAGCAGCAACAGACTATCTGAAAGAAGCGGGGATCATGGCAGACGCCGGAAAGAAGTCGGATGCACGTGAAGCCTTGTATAAGGGCGCTAAGTTGGCCCAAAAGGGCAGTGACATTGATAAAGCAATTACGGACTTGCTAGGAAAGCTAAGCGGAAGGTAAGCCGCGTCCGACCCATCACTTTTCACCGCTAGAGCCCCTTCGTATAGGCTCCGTCAACCAAGAGACTGACACCGTTAACGTAGCTCGCCTGAGTCGAACACAGGAATGCGACGGCGGCGGCTATCTCTTCAGGTTGGGCCATTCGCCCAGCGGGCATCGCCTTCGTCTGCCTCGCCAACGCTTCGTCGACGGTGATGCCTTCCTTCTCCGCCGTGACCTCAAGCAAGTGGGTCTGGCGATCCGTAAGTGTGTGGCCGGGGAGGACTGAATTCACCGTGATGCCATCAAGGGCAAGGCTTTGCGCTTGCAGGCGGGTGAGCGCCATGAGGCCACTACGGAGGGTTGAGGAAATAGGTAGCAGGCCTGCAGGTTCTCTTGCCACGAGCGAGGTGATGTGGACGATTCTTCCCCATTGATTGGTCTGCATCTCGGGAGCGACAAGGCGGCTGAGGCGCACGACGTTCATGAGGGTGCTATCGACTCCCGACTGCCATTGCTCGTCCGTAATATCCTGCCAAGAGCCCGCCGGTGGTCCGCCCGTGTTTGTCACCAAAATATCGATTGGGCCAAGATCCTGCCGGGTCTGCTCAACCCACCAGGCCAGGTCTTCTTGGCTCGTGACATCGACTACGTAGCTGCGGGCATCGTCACCGAGGTCTGCTGCCGTCGCTTCAAGTATTTCCTCGTTTCTGCTGCAGATCGAGACCTTGCATCCTTCAGCGGCGAGGAGAGTCGCGCACGCTTTGCCGATGCCTTTGCTGGCGGCGGCGATCATGGCCACCTTGCCCTTTATTCCGAAATCCATGTTTGGATTCTAGCCCGTCAGACGCGGCCCTGTTCCTTCCAACGCTTCTTACGCTCAGCCGTAAAGTCCCACCAGGGGCGTCTCACACCCGTTTTGGAATAGTCAACGACAGCGGCAAAGGTGTCCCAGACGCAAGGGTCTTGGCGTGTTGCTGTCAGGGCGCACATTCGGTCGTACATGTCGTCAACGTTCATAGTTGCGAGCTGCTTGGGATCGGTAACTCCGAGCTGGATCAGGTCCTCAGCGATCGCTGGGCCGACATTCGGAATTTTTTAGAGTTCTTTCCTGAGCGCTTTTGTGTCGGGCATCTGAATAATGATATCGCGGTCAGCGGCGGGATAGGAACTAGGCCTCTGGAACGCTTCCGCCTCAACAAGGCGTCCCTGAATTTGCATGCGCGACAAATATTTAACCGGGGACAAGCAGGCTCGACGACGCAGGTACCGGAAGCGGCGCATTATCGTTTACGGGTCGCTCCTGGCCATCCTCTATGGTGCTTACTGCTACCAGCCGTGGGAATACGACTTCATCCCCAGGCGCGCGCCGGTGCCGAATCCTGGGCTAGACCCTGACACTAAGACCTTGTTCTCGCCCAACGCGAATATTGTGGTGGTGACTGCCCACCCTGACGATGCCGAATTCTATATCGCCGGTTCGCTCCTCAAGCTCTCAGTTGCGGGCGCCCAAATCCATCTCATCGTCTGCACGAGTGGAGACAAGGGCTATTACCTCTTCGAGGATGCCGCTAAGAACCGCTCAATCCGCGAAGCCGAGCAGCGAGAAGCGGCAAGCCACTACAAGGCGAAGGAAGTGATCTTCCTTCACCATCCGGACGGGCGGTTGCGGGCAAATGATGAGCTTGTCGGGGAGTTGCGCGATGAGATCAAACGCATCCATCCCAACTACGTCTTGTGTTTTGATGGCGATTATCCGCCGAGGCTAAGCCACCAAGACCACCGGCGCGCGGGCGATGCCGCCTTGGCCGCGGCAAAGCAAGCAGGCTATCCTCTATGGGTCATGCGATTCCAGACGATCGCCGCCAATTACGTCGTCGATATTTCCAAGTTATGGGATGAGAAGGCCCAGATGCTTGCCATCCACAAAAGCCAGTTTCACGATGAGCGCCTTATCCGGGTGACGAACATGGTGGAAAGCCTAGCGATTGATGACGGTGACAAGGTTGGAGTGAGTTATGGCGAGGGATTTCATGTGGTTCGGGTGAAAGGTGAAAGGTGACGGGCTGGATGAAGGGAATCCGATCGATATCCCATCCCTGTCACTTTTCACTTTTCACTTTTCACCCTGGACCTCAAAACATTATCTCGTCCACATAGCACCATTTCCAGGATTCACCCGGTTCGACTGAGCGCATTACAGGATGCTCAGTGGCGTGAAAATGTTTCGTCGCGTGCTTGCCAACCGAGTTATCGCAGCAGCCGACGTGGCCGCAGATCAGGCACATGCGCAGGTGGACCCAGGTCATCCCTAGCTTGAGGCACTCTTCGCAGCCGTTGGCGCTTGGTTCGACATCTTGAATAAGGGCGGCGTGTTCGCAGGGTTTGCTCATTTCTGACCTCTAATCTATCATCTTTCCTCTACGGTGAGTATCATCCGTCCGTATGAAAGTTGCGGTCTTAGGGTGTGGGAGCTGGGGGACGGCGCTCTCCGTATTGCTCGCCCGCAACGGCCACATGGTTGCCCTGGTTGGCCGCGATCCGGAAGAGATTGAGTCGCTTAGGGCTTGCCGCGAGAACCTCCGTTACCTGCCGGGGTTCGTCCTTCCTTCTGAAGTCAGCTTCTTCCTGCTGGGCGATGACATCGGGCCCGTGGATATGACGGTCCTTGCAGTGCCATCCCATGCCGTCCGCGCTGTTGCTGCGTCGATTACGGGCGAAAACCCTCTGGTTGTCCTTGCGGCAAAAGGCTTGGAGCCGACGAGCGCTTTGACGATGACTGATGTTGTCAAGGAAGTCCTGCCTTCCGTGCAAGCAGGCGTCTTAAGCGGCCCAAACTTGGCCGTCGAGATAGTGCGGGGCATTCCGACCGCCGCCGTCGCCGCCTTCGAGGACGACAACTCTGCGGAGGCGGTAAGGACGGCCTTTATGTGCCGGACCTTCCGTGTCTATTTGAGCAAGGACGTGGTCGGCGTTGAACTTGCCGGCTCTCTTAAGAATGTTCTGGCCATTGGCGCCGGGATGTCAGACGGACTCGGTTTTGGCGATAACACAAAAGGCGCCTTGCTGGCCCGTGGCCTGCATGAAATGACCGGGCTAGGCAATGCAATGGGCGGCCGGATGGAGACTTTCATGGGAATCGCGGGGGTAGGTGACCTTTTTGCGACCGCTGTCAGCACACTGTCAAGGAATTACCGTGTCGGCAAAGCGATTGGGCAAGGCGTGCCATTGCCCGAAATTCTGAAGGACCTGGGGCAAGTCGCCGAGGGAGTGTCGACAAGCGAGAGCGCGGTCATGCTGGGCCGCAAGCATTCCGTTCCCCTTCCCGTTTTTGAAGCGATTGAGAGTGTGGTGAGAGGCCGCGTGCAGCCTATGCACGCAGTGGGAATGTTGATGGAGCGGATGCCGAAGAGGGAGGAGGAGTAGTTGCCGGTATTGCGGTATTAAGTATTAGGTATTGGGTATTTAATCCGCACCCGATACCCAATACCCCACCCTTACTCAGGCCCCGGATACGTCCTCCCCTTCCAAGTCACCTTCCCTGCCCGTCGCCAATGCAGCGACCTCCACAGCGTGAATCCGCCAATCGAAATCGCCAGCGGCAGCAGCGGCAATCCCCAGGGCCGGACGCGGACGACGGCCATTGTGCCGAGACCACTTAGCAATAGCAACCCTAGGCATACCCAAATCAGGTGCCCGGCAAGGAGCCATCCCCAGGCAATCAGCATCATCAAGAAGCCAAGGAAAATGGTCGCCGGTGCGCTGTCGGTGATTTCGTAAGAGTTCTTCGACATTCCATCCAGGGCTTCACCCCAGGTGTCGTACATCTTCACGGCAAAGTGCTTCGAGAGGTTCGCGACCTCGACCTTGATCCCCTCGTCGGCCAGCAGGCGCCCGATCTTAACGTCCTCAAGCACGGCGCCCTTGACACGCTCGTTGGGCCACAGGCTTAGGTAAATGCTCGACTTCCAGGCATGGATCTGCCCGTTGGTGAATTTGTTGTGTCCCCGGCCACTTCGGGAGACGAGGCCGTATGGATTCATGCTCAACAGAATCCAGCCAACCCAACCTAAGAAAAGCGGCTCAAGTCCCCGGCCGGACATGATTTTGGGGAAGCCGGTGAGGACGCCGGCGCGTCGGCAAGTTTTGGCGAGGTCCCGCATGGCAGCAATAAACTGGGGTCCGGGCCGCGCATCGGCATCCATGAACAGGAACCAATCGGCATTGGAATCCTCAGCAGCCGCTTGTGCCAATTCGTGGCAGGCTCGATTCTTCCCTGTCCAACCAGCGGGCAGGGTTTCCCTGGGGCGTATAAGGATCGCGCCCAGGCTAGAAGCAACCTCGCCCGTCTTGTCGCTCGATTCGTCGTCGTAGACGTAGACTTTCATTCCCGGATTGGGCTCTTTGAGCGATGGAATGAGGCGTCGAAGATTCTGCTCTTCATCACGCGCCGGGATTAAGACGCAAAAGGTAGGGCCGTCTTCACGGGGCTTGGGCCGGCGCATGAGCAGGGCGTTGCCTATTGCAACGGCGGCGAACAGCGCATAGACGACGACAAGAACGTAGGCCAACAAAGCCGAGTTTAGCCGTTACGGATTGTAAGTCACCGAAACCACTGCAGAAGCGGGTGACGCAAGTCCGTTGGCGGCAAACAACCTCACGCGATACTTGTAAGACTGACCTTTCATAACGGTGTGATCGACCAGTGGCCCATTCGTCGGACCGAGAACTTGGATGAAATCCGTGTCCGTTCCGCCCAACGTTTGAGATCGCTCAAGCACTAACATGCCCGCTGCGCCACCTTGGACCGGAATAGTAACTCCATCTTCTGAAACGGAAGGTGATCCTAGCGTTGGTGCGGCGGGAGGTGATGGCCTGGTAACCATCTCCAAATAGCCAGATTCCCCGGATTTGAAACCTGAGCTATTGACCGCGATAACCCTGTAAGCGTAATGCGTGTCAGGCTTGGTGGAAGTGTCAATCAGGCTCACGATTCCCTGGTCAAGGCTCATTTGAATCTTGCCATCGGGAACTGCGGCAAAGACGGACTCCAGAAGCACCCCTAGTTCCGCCATAGAAAGGCTCTTTGCCGTGAGGGACGTCTGACTGAACTGTTGGACCGGTGTTGTCGCCTGAATTGTCGGTTGAGTGACCGCCGTGCGCTTGACATTGCGTCCCGTCTTTGGCTGCGCAGCCGCGGTAGCGGCAGCGCCCTGATAAGAAGTCATTTTCAATTTGGCGAAGGCGCTGCGAGCCTTCACCGGAGCGGGCAATTCCTTCCTCTCCACAACGTAGCTTGTTACTTCCTCTGCATCCGGATTTGGCAGGACAGACAGCAGGGCCTGATCCGGCTGATTCGGATTGGGCTCGGCCGTGATCAACGTAGGCGTACTCGGCTCCAAAGTTGGCTTCATGTGCACGCGAACCGTGGCGGGCTCGCCTTCGATGCCCCACTGGTTCTTTGGAACCACCATGTAATCGAAATCCTGGCCGACGGCGGAAGCCTGATGGCCATCTTTCAGCGTCGTCAAAGTCGTCTCGCCAGCTAGCGCTGGCGGCTTAATCAATGCCATCTTAAGGGCCGTTGCGCGCATTTTCTGGGAAGTGATCGAGGTGATCGGCGAAATTGAGCCTTGACCTAAGTTGAGCGATCTTGTTTGCATTGCAGGAGCTGGCGCGGGCGTTGCAATCATCCGCGCATTTCCACTCTTCGCAAGGTTGGTCTTTGCGCCTCCTACTACCGGTGTCGCCGTCGCGGCAGTCCCCGCCCCATTGCCGAAATACTTTGCCAGCGCCGTGATTGCAACCGCTTTATTGACTTTGATAAAGATCTTGGAGGGCGGGGCCACCGGTATTCGGTATACGCGGTAGCTAAAGGGAGCGCCAGGGCCCGTGTTGGGGCTCCAACTGATGACCGCATTGCTCGCGTAATCGGTCGTAGGCAGAAGCCCGACAATTCGAGCGTCGTTAGCCTTTGCAGTTAAATTCTGAGATGGCTTAAAGATCGGTCGTTGCATAGCCCTGCCTTGCATTGGCCGGTACAAACGAATTGGCTCAACCTTCGTAATGCCCGGAGCTAGTGGCCCATTGACCATTAGCTGAGGAACGGCCACTCGGTCAAACAACCTACCTACATTGTGTATGCCGCGAAAACGCTTTCGTGGCAGCAATTCAAAGGTACCGGTTAGGCCTACAGGCGTGGCCGGTGGAGTGATAACGGGAACTCCAAGTTTCTCCGAAACGCGAGGCTCGGAATCTCGGCCGTTTCGTGGGTAGACGGCGGTCACCAGGTATCGATAGTAGTTATCGCGTGGGGCAGCTTGATCGACGAAGGAGAGGTACCTCTCCAATCCCAAATTCGCGACGACTCTACTGTTCGATTGCTGAATCACTGAGGGCCTTTGGATCGCTTTGCCGCGCTGCGCTAGGAGGCCAGTTCGAGGTTTGCCGTCACCTTGAGCCAATGTCTGGGTCCCAGCAATCAGGTCGGCAGTGACGAGGTCGGGTGTGTAGGCTGCTCCGAGCTTGGCTTGCTTAGCAGGATCGATACGGTACACGCGATACCGAGCATCGGCGTCGGTCGACGCGGTCCACAAGACTTCTGGCAGGCTGTTTGGATCGAGCCTCAACTTCAATTTGCCAACTGGTGAAGGAGTTGCCCAGTCGGCGACGGTCACTGCAATCGTCGCCGCGACCGACTCGCGACCAAAGGCATCTAGAGTCGAGACCTTGTAAGTGCACTGCCCGATAGGAGCTTCTCCATCTTCGAACGAAGCCATCGGCTCAACCATCTCATTGGGGTTATCCGTCGCCGGTTGGGTCGACTTGAGAACCGGCTTGGCCGAAACGTCGACTCCCTGGGGGTTCTGAGGATCAATTCGGACCACGTGGTAGCTCGGCAAGATTGCCGCGTCTCGAGCGGCGTCGGAGGCGGGCTTCCAATAGATCCATACTCGGTTGACGCCAATTTGAGTTGCGTCAAGGCCATCTGGGGGCGAGGGCTGGGGGTCCGAACCGACGGTCAGGTCAGTTGTTCCAACATCTACGGCGCCGGTCCGCATCGGCAAGAATTCAAGGACATATTGAACCTGCTGCCCCTGCTGAACCTGGGTGTCGGTGAAGGCCAACCCAAGACCGTCGGCAACGGAAGGCATGGTCATGGCCCCAACAGCGAGGAGGGCGCGGGCTCGCTGGATTCCATCCGTTGGCGTCGCCATCAAAGTGTGCATTTCAAATGGCTTCGGACCAGCTGTCGGCTGGGCCATAAGCCTTTGCGTGGATAAGCCGCCCGCCCTAACAGTGCCCGCCTTATTAAGGCCTTGTGGCATAGGCTTGACTTGCG
>JBBQMJ010000125.1:0-8759 GCA_038328815.1 Fimbriimonadales bacterium
AGAAGTCCAGGCACCACGCCTGGTTCGCACCCGTCAGCTTCGTACGCGGCTGAGCTAGCACCTTGATGCGCTTTCTCTTCCTTCGGCTCAGCCGAAGTCCTTCTTCTCTCCAGATGCGGTGTACGGCTTTGAGGTTCACCCCTGGCAACAGGAAGTGGACGCTGCGAAAGCCATACCGAGGATGCTGCCGGGCAAGCTCGAGCACCTTGTGTCGAAGCTCCGGATTGCGAATGCTCCTAGCCTTCCGACTACTAGAACGGGAAAGGCTGGCCACCCGGCATGAGCGAACTCTGGAGTACCCCGCATTCAGAAGGAGGTCGCAGACCCGGCGGCGTGCGGCAGGGCTTACCATTTTCCCCTCTGAAGTTCCTTCAAGGCCGCGTTGTCCAAACTCAGTTCGGCCACCACATGGCGAAGCCGGCGGTTCTCCTCTTGAAGAGCCTTGAGCTCGGCCAGTTCTGACTTGGACATTCCGCCGTACCGCTCTCGCCACCGGTACAGCGTCTGATCCGTGATCCCATGAGTGCGAGCAACACAGGCAATGCTGGCACCCGACTCGATCTCTTTGAGGACCTTGATGATCTGGTCCTCCGTATAATGTTTTCCTGTGCTCATGATGCGTCCCCTTAAATGGAGACGGAAAACTAAAACTCAACGCTGGTCAGATTTTGGGGAACCAGTCACATCCTCTAGCATAACGGCGACCAAAGGGATTTCACGACTGCCCCCTCATGCTACTGGGAGCCCGAAAGGGCTCCCTTTCTGAATCATTGCAGCATTACGACGAGCGAACCACTTCACCCTCAGGCGATGCCTTCAACCACGAGGAGGGAAAGGGTCGTTGCCGAAGCTGTCCTTCGACCTGATAGACCCGTCCTGGCGATGGACAACCAACTCAGCTCTCTTGTTGATCGCGATTTGACGACCAACTTGAATGGCTTCGTGCTGAGTTGAGGTCAATTTAGCGGCCTTTGATGCCCCAGTGCTCTTGACTGCCCAGGATCCCGAGTGCGGTACGACGTGAACTTGCTTTGCCATGGCTGATCTCCTTATACAGGTAGACGAAAGGATACCCCCACTTGATTCGGCGGTTTTGGAATTTCAAAAATCCAGCTTCGGCTGGATGGAGCTACGCGGATCAATGTCATCTGGCTGGTCGGGATCATCAAACAAGTAAGGACTCAACGGGTTGTGGCTTTTGAATCGCTCAATTGCTTTTTCTTTTGAACGAACAGCGTAGCAGTAGACGCACCCATGTGGACAGGTGTCGTAGTCGCCGATGTCTCGGCTCATTGCACATTCGCAGCCAGGTCGGTTGCCCATCGTCTTGACGCTAAGCGGTCGGCCCGCTAAGTCGGAGAGTCTGGATGAATCAATGCATCGAGCGCCCTTCTGGACGGTCACGAGTTCAGGTTGGGTGCAAATTCGAAGTTCAATTCCCCTATCGCCTGCAAGTTCATGTAACTCCGCCGCGAATTCGCGCTTCTTGCTTGGTGCAGGATCCTGCCATGGATTGCCAAACGCTTCTGCCATTTGCTTCATGTTTAGCTCGGTCTTTCGGTAAAGCTGCATGAAGGAAATAACCACTTCATCGACTTTGCCCGAGAGAGCATCTGCTATGCGACAGAAGGTCTCCCTGTGGAAATCGAGCGGGGTCTCGGCTGTCAGAACAACAGGATCGTAGCGCCATGAAACCGAACGGATCCCATACCGAGCGTTAAGTTCGGCTACCGTTTCGACAGACTTCTTCCAGTCCACCACATGGTTTTCGAGTGAGCGAGGATAACCGTTGATAGTGTAGGAGACATAGAAAGGAATGCGCCGTGCATCAACGCCGTCCAAATGTTTCATGAATGGGCGGAAGTTCTTGGTCCAGAACACGATCCCTTCAACATCGGCTCGCTCCAAAGACACTCGGATTGGCTTTCGATTCATGGGGTTGCGCATCATGCAAAAGCCAGCCTCAAGTCTGTTCACGAACCACTCGCCGTAGAACGCTGGAATGTCGGTCTTGTAGCTTGCCGAAATGATCATCTATTTGAACCGAAACAAATGCATTCGCAACCCAGGCGGCTTGCTGACCCTGTAAGAAATCAGCAGTGGAGTACACGAGCCTTGTTCATCCGCAACTGCTGCCTGCATGCCCCATGTTTCCTCCTTCAGTTTATGGATCTCACAGGTAGGAGCGTATCTGTTTATTACGTCCTCTATGAAAGGAGTCTTGCCATCCACAGGATATTGCGGAAAGTCGAGAAAGCGCCCTCTTACGTTGCCGACGACGTTGGCTATCTGTTCAAGAAACGACACGATCTTCTTATCCCTTCCGAACTCAGACAAAACGCAGGATCCAATCACGGGTGCACCAACAAATAACCGCTCCACCTTATCTGTAAATGTGTGCTTGATTTTCACGGGTGACTGCGAGTTGAAATCGGTTATAACGATATCTAGCAGTTCTCGCCAACCTTCGTTTCGCTCAAGGCACATTACTTCAATGGAGGATCCTGGAGGCAATTTTGAGGCAGCCGCAATTCCGATCAGTTCGGATCCAGGACCAGTGCCAATTGAATTAAGCCTCTCGGCGTTAAACAAGCTTGACTTGTCTACTGAACGAAGCCATTGACGCCATATAACAGCATGACGAGGAGCAAAATGCATCGAATAGGACGCCATGCGCCCAACGCTCGTGTAATCAATCTGCGCCTCGTCATAGTACAGCTTCTGCAGAATATTGAACTCAACATTCAACAGGTTCTCCAAATTGCCGCATATGGGAACGCCGTGATGGGAGTTGAGGAATTTGACTGTTGCATCTTGGAACAACTTAAAGAAGTTCAAGCTTGGTGTCGGAGCTTGTTTTTTGATCATCACGGTCAAACAACCCCCAGCGCCTTATAAACAGCATCAACTGGATCGGAGTAAAAGCTCGTCTGGAACTTCGTGAACAACTCTGGCGGCACTGTTGCAATATCAGCGGCGTTCGCCATTGGCAACAGAACCTTCCGTGCTCCCGCATCCAGCGCTAGCTGAAGCGTCTCCGCGAGACCATCCACCTTCTGAACGGTGCCACCCAAACTCATCTCGCCAAGCACAACCATCTGGCCCTGGACGGACTTACCTGTCAATGCCGAAGAGAAGGCCACCAGGCCAGCAAGAGTGAGACTCTTTGGTGCACCAACATTCATCAACTCGACCACCGAAAGCTGAATGTCCGACTCGCCAATCTTGGACTGACCAACCAGTCGTTGCGCATTGCCCTTTAGGTAGTCGAGCGCCTGGCGCAAGCTTTCTTTCGCAGCACCGTTAGCGTTTACGCCGAATGGCGTGAACTTGCCGTTGCCATGCATCACCTGGGTCTCGATGCGATACACGCCTCGGTTCGCGGTGATGGACACGTTTATCGTGTGGAGGAAGCCAGGCCGCAACTCACCCTCTGGAATCAAGGATCCACCGCCCTGCTCGGGCACGGTCACGAATCGCTCCTCACTCGTTTCCTTGTCGATGTAGGAGAAGTGAACATCGAAGAACTCCATGCCACCAAGCTTCTTAAGCTGCTCCTTAACGCGGCGGCGACCCTCCAAGGCGTACTCAAGGCACCGCTGAACGGCTGCCTTGTCGAAATCACCGTTTGGATATAGCAGCTTCAGCAAGCCCGACGTAGTACGTCGCACGGCAATCGAATCACGCTGGTTGAGATCCTTGCCAAGCTGGAAGTGCTTATCAATGGCATCCGCGAAGTTCCTCTTGCGCATCGCTCGCCAGAACTCCGCAAGGTAATCCACGATCAGTCCGTATCGCCGAGTGAAGAACTCGGGCCTGAACTTCGGCACTTCCCATCCAGGAATGTAGAGGTGAAAGCGGTCGAAGAACGCCGTATCGATCATCGACTCTGGGAATGGAGCCAGGAGGTGGCTGGTTTTGATGAGGATGTCCACCGCAGTGTTGATGTTGCCAACGAAGACCATCGAGGCGTCTGCATTGACTTGATCTTTTCCGCGGGCAAAGGATCCCGAGGCCATGTAGTCCTTCATGATCTGGACGCCATCGTGATCTTTGAATCGGATACCCGCCACCTCGTCGAAGGCAACTACGTCCCACAATCCGACCAATCCAACGGTCCGTGAAGCCATGTTGTAAAACAAGTTGGCAACCGTCGTCTGGCCTCCCGAAACTAAGATCGAGTTGGGCGAAATCTCCTTGTAGAGATGGCTCTTGCCCGTGCTTCGCGGACCAAGCTCGCACATATTGAAGTTGTTCTCGACGAACGGAACCATGCGGGCAAGCAAATGCCACTTCGCTCGCGTTGGAAGGTTGGCTGGCTCCATTCCGCAGCTTCGCAGAAGCATGTCTAGCCATTGTTCTTCCGTGAATTTGGGTCGGGCTTCCAAGACTTCGCCGAGATCGAAGTTCGGCATCTGAATGGGCTTGAGTTCTACAACAGAAAATGGGCTGGTCTTCATGCCCTCTTCAAAAAAATACTGCATCGTGACGATTGCCCAGATGCCACCCGCCAGCAGTTTCTCGTTCTCCTTGACCATACGGTCTGTAATTTCAGCGCCACTGATCCCGAGGTTTGAGAGGGCTGCCTCGTAGCAGTCGCGCCTCTCGTTCAGCTTCACCTGAATTCGGTCGATCACCTTGTACGTACCACTCTCTCGGATCCTTGACTTGATCTGTTCCGACTCATCGGGCCGAACGTAGTTGTCCGCCAAAATCGCCTTGACCTTCGCCAACCCTGTCGTGATTTGCTCATCATCATCCGAAGCGCAGTACATACCCAGCAGGTACTCCAGCACGTAGACAGGCACATTCGCGCCTTGCTTCATCGTGGTGGTGAGATCCTTACGGACCACACGACCCGCGAACACCTCATTTAGCAGGCGATCCAGATCTTGCGTCCCAAAAGGATCGGTTTCGGCGGTTTCGGTCTTAGAACTCATTGGTAAAAGCTATATCCAGGGTCAAGGGCTGCTTCAGCACTTCGGTGCCGTCGTCAGCGTTGCGAACAACTAGGTCGAACGTCCGAGAGCGGCTGAAGCTCTCTGAGGCCAGCGTCAATCGAACAAGGCGTTCCCGATCTGCCATCGAATCCGACTCAGAATCGAAAACTAGTGACTTCACGTCCGAAACGGGGCGCAAGCCATCGTAAATGCCGACCGTCGCACGTAAGGCGTATCTGCGCTCATCAACGCGCTCGGTCTGGATGAACTTCCAACTCTGCTGGTTCGTAGTCACCCGCGTCGCATGGCTCGCAAGGACAACGCTAACGGCTCGGGTCTCGGTTGCCTTGGCTGCGTCGCCTTCCTTCTCCTTCACGATCAAGAGAGGAATAATCACTTCGTGAGGCAGCGGTCCGCCGTGAACGTACTGCGCACCACCTGCGAGATGGAACCGCTGAGTGGAGCGTGGATAGATGCCTTGCCAGCCGCCTTCAATGCCCGCTGTGACGCTGATCTCAGCGCGATGGAAAGGGCCACTGGTTGGCAGATCCATACCCACCACAAAGCGCTTCTTAGCGGTCAGGGCAGAATCGATCTTGCCACCTAGTGACGATTTGTCTATCTCGGTTGGGCTTGATTCCGTGTAGAGGAATCCGTGGTCCGCGGTGACGATCACCGTTGAGCCGTTGAACTGATCGATGATTCTCTTTACCAAGCCCGCCAAATCATCAAGGCATTCCTCAACGGCGTCAAATGTGCCACTTTCGCTGACGGCTTTGTCGCCAATTGCGTCGATGATGTCGTGGTAGATGTAGACCACCCTGGCGTCCTTCATCAAGGCGCGGCCCTCGTCGCGCTTCATCGACTTTAGGTCTTCTGCTTTCAAGGCAATGCCGCCTTTTGGGGCAAGGATGGCTTGTCTAGCCTCAACTCCAACCGTGGATTGCCCATCGGCAAGCACCTGTCCAGTCGGAGCGTAAGACAGTTTGTTGTGGGGCAGCAGCGACGCCATTCCCAATGCCGTCATGCTTGGCAAAGTGCTCAGCATCGGTCCAATCTCGGGCGAGTAACGGAAAATTCGCAAACGGTCAGCGAGTTCAATCGCAGCCTCATATCGGAATGCATCGCTGATCACCACGTAGACTCGTTTCAGCCCTTCGTCCAGCAAGCTCTCCACTTGGCGCTTGAAGAATTCTCGTTGAAGAGGCACGTTGGGAATTTTCCAGGTGGCGAGCAATCCAGCGTCCAAAGCTTCCGACCATCGCATGCCGAGTTTTGCTAGGAAGCCAACCGAATAGGCGTCCTCGACTTTGCTCGATAGCGTTTTCAGAACATCCCAGCCTGCGTCGGCAGCGGCATGTGCGCGTACTACAAATCGGCGGTAGGCGGTGTCGATCAGGTGCCATCGCTCGATGTAGCCTTTGGGGAGATCCGCGGGGGTAATCGACGGCAGTTCCTGCTCGAACTTGGCGACTCTTTCAAAGAGCGTCATCGCCTCTTCCAAGGCTTCGTAGCATGCGGCAAGGGTCTTGCCTGAAGATAAACGGGGCCAGTGAGTGGAGAGTCTCCGCTGGATGATGTCGTCTAGTTCGGATCGTCTGGAATCAGTGAGCCCAGCAAGGATTTCCTCTCGGATTCCAACCAAGATGCGCTGGTCAACCGTCTCGAAGGTCTCAGCGTTCGTGAGTGAATCCACACCAGCCGAGGCGATAGCTTGTGCGACGTTCAAAACTGTCGCGGCTTCCGCCGCCAAGCGTGCATAGCTGGCAGATCGTGAACTTGAGTCACGCCACTGTGAAAGGAATACTGCCACCTCGGATGCTGACGAAACCTTCAGGCTCGTCACGGAAGATCCTAAGGCGGGGGATGGTACGGCTCGGGCAAGGTCAGTGGCAAACAGTCTAAGCAGCAAAGCCCTAAATGTTTGAATGTCCTTGCCTACACCAAAGCGCAATCCGACCAGTTCCCAGAATGAGGGTTGAAGATCAAAGGACAGCAGTTCCTTCCAACACGGCGGCTCGGCGTCCAGTGTAGCAAGACCGTCGAACATGGCGAGGAGGATTTCACGTGGTTCAGAAGTGGCAGCTTTGAGAATGACCGCAAGCGCCTTGCGATCTAGGTCCGCTTGGGTATCAGTTGGCTCCAGCAGCGGTTTAAACTTGGCGATTCGGACCGAGCTTGCAAGGAATTTCTTCCGCTTCTCTACCCAGTGAACCAAATCGAGCCGCTCCGCCAAGCCGAGTTCGCCGAGCTTGAGCGAAGCAGCATCAGCACGAAATGGGCGGGCGTATGTTTTCAGATCAAGGAATGGATCCTGTGTCTCTATCGGTTCAGGGCCGCTGGTGTAAAAGAGGAATGGCTGCTCTCTAGATGCAGCAAGACGACGTTTAAGGTCGAGCATTAAATGGTCGGTCAGGCAAATAACCTCTAAGCCATCGATGGCAAGCTCCTTCACGCCATCGCTGAAAGCAGCGTCGGGGTCATGCCAATGAATCGCCACCGCACCATCCGAAAGTATCTTTTTAAGAGCGCTGCGAACAGGCTCAAGGTCCAGGGCTTCAAAGAGACGCTGCTGGGTCATCAGTCTTCTTTGCCTCCCGTGATCTCCTTGACTTTGGCAAGGATGTCGCCGATGTTGGGGTCGCTGAACTTGCCGTAATTCACTTTCACACCGTCATCGAGGTCTAAAGAAATGCCTTGAAGGGCATAGTGGTGGAGCCGTTCATCGAAATTCAAAAGCTCATCAAATTGATCGCGCAATTTCTTGGTGTCCTTTGCCCGCTTCGTCTTCTCGCTGGTACTTGTTGCGGATCCTTCATCTTTGACCGCTTGATCGACTTGGGCTTGCATTTTGCCGATCAGCGGCTGGACATAATCGGTGCGCATGCGGCTCAAGGTCGCCGAGTTGTAACGATGCAGGTAGACCAAAGCTTGGAAAGCACGCCTCTTACCACTACTGAAGAGCCAATAGATCGGGCGTTTCTTGTACGTCTGCAGATGGTCGTCATAGAAGTCTTCGACCAGATATCGGCGCATTGTTTCCAAGGCGGTTTCATCCGACTTGCGACCCAGGTTGTCCGCGATGAACGCAAGATTCTCTTCCAACGGCGAATTGGGCCAGACAGCCTTCACCCACTGGGCAAGCCGCTTGGCGGGATCTTGTTCGCCGAAGAACGGCTGATCTGTGAGCGGAAGGATCCCATCTCCGTCAGCAGAAAACGTGCGGTAGCAACTTTGGTCAAACGCCTCGTTCCCTCGGTAGGCGTAAGCAAGACCAGGTTCATCAAGGCTAAAGCGCCCCATCAATGTCCCAACATAATAGGACATTAACTCTCTAGCGAGGCGAGCCTGGTCTCCGCTAGCTAAGTTGACGGACTCAGCTTCAGGAAGACAGGCAACGAGTCCCTCAAGCCGAAATGCCATGGCGAATTCTTTGTTAATTGACTCTTCTAATTGGCAAAGTTGATCAGTTCGAACCTTGAGCACCGCAGTTATTGCTTCAAAAGAGGTTCTTGCTGAGAGTATTGCTTCCGAGATAATCCAAAGCGACTTGAAATCCCAAGAGTTCTCATGACAGTCCCAGTCCTCCTTCGATAATTGCACTGCTTGAGCGACAAGCTCCGAAATATAACTACCACGCGTTTCGAAATGCTCCGCACTAAAAGGCAGGCGGCCTATCAGGGTGTTGAAAAAGGCGGTTATTCGGCCTTTCTCGCAAATCATGTTGGATAGCTGTTTCGTCTTTAGAATGTGAAGGGATCGGATCAGATTCAGCCGTCTTTGGTGTCGACGATCACGCTCGAGACATTCGTCGAAGGG
>JBBQMJ010000126.1:0-8754 GCA_038328815.1 Fimbriimonadales bacterium
CGCCTCGATATTCTGCAAACTCACTATCGCTTTGAATCTGAAGACCGCCTGAACCGACTCCGCACCACCGATTTCGTCGTTGGCTTCCTAATCCTGATAGTGCTTGGAGCGGAATTTGCCTACGTCTTTAGGCCGAAGCTAAAGGCGCTTCATGTCACTTCCACTCAGTTAAAGCTCCTCAATGAGAATCTGGTTGCCAAGAACAGTGCACTTGAAAAGCAAGGCGAACAGCTTGAACAACAGAGCGCGAAGCTTCATGAACAGCAGGCAAAGTTGGAAATTACCAATGGCCAACTCCTTGCCCAGCAGCTAGAGCTTGAAGCGCTCAATGGCAACCTTGACGAAACTCATGGACTCTACGCCACGGCAGCCCGCCGTCTTGAGGAGCTTTTCCATGGCATTCCGGTTGCGTGCTTCACATTTGATCGGGACGGCAAAATCGAGGACTGGAACAAGGCCTGCGAAGCCCTTTACGGCTTTCGTACCTATGAGGCTCTCGGCCAATCGATGACTGAGCTACTTAAGGATTCTATGCCCGCCGACGAAATCGCGGAGATCCAAAAGAAGCCCTTCACCGGAAAGACTTTAGAAGGCTTGGTTTGGCAGAGAAAATACGAGGACGGCAAGTTCAAGTGGATCATGTCCAGCGCGTTTCCCATCCTGAACCAGACGGGCGATCCTGTCAGCGCGGTGTGCAGCAACGTTGATATCACGGACCGGACCCTTTACGCCGCCCAGCTTGAAGAGAGCATGGTGCAACTCAACGAATATAGCCTTGAACTTGAGATGCAGCGAACCGAGTTGGAAGACGCGAACGATCGCCTTGAAGCATTGGCGACGACAGACGGATTGACAGGCCTCAGAAACCATCGTAGCTTCCAGGAGCGACTTGAGCAGGATATGTCCAAGGCTAAAGAAAAGGGCACGGAGCTCTCTCTGATTCTCCTCGACGTCGACAATTTCAAGAAATTCAACGACACCTATGGGCACCCAGAAGGAGACAAGGTCCTGCAGGGAGTTGCACAGGTCCTTCTCCAATATTCAACCGAACCGTTTACAGCGGCTAGGTATGGCGGAGAGGAATTCGTCATTGTCGTTCCTGAAATGGGCGCCGACGCAGCAATCCAGCTTGCTGACGAGATTCGCGTGAAGATCGAGAAATACAAACCCACAGGCATAGAAGTCACCGCAAGCTTTGGAATTGCCACGTGGACATCATCCATGCGTAGTCGTACGGAGATGGTCGCCCAGGCAGACAAAGCACTTTATCAGTCCAAAGCACTTGGCCGCAATCGCCTAACGCATGCCAATTCACTTTGGATCGATGAAATTGAAGACGCCGCCTAGTCGATGGTCTGCGTGTAAACGGCCTTCAGCACTTCTTCCGGAGTCGTCCAACCCGACATCGCCTTGGCCTTGCCGTCATCCAACATCGTGCGGAAACCTTGCTTCTTGGCAACTTCCATCATCACTGGGAAGGGATCGTTGCGAGCGAGAGATGCACGGAATTCGGGTGTGCCAAGAATAAGCTCAAACACTCCAATGCGCCCCTTGAAGCCAGTGCCGCGGCACTCGGGACAGCCCTTACCGTGGGCAAACTTCGCCGACTTCAGTTCCTCTGGGGTGATCTTCAATTGCTCGATCTCATCTTCATGCGGCGTGAACGGCTCACGGCACTTGCCACAGTTCAAGCGGACGAGGCGTTGGGCGAGAATGGCAATTGTAACACCAGAGATCAGGTAAGGCTCAGCGCCCATATCGATCATTCGGCCAATCGTTTCAAGCGAGTTGTTGGTATGGATCGTGGTTACGACTAGGTGACCGGTCAGGCCGGCTTGAATACCGATAGCCAACGACTCGCCGTCGCGCATTTCTCCGACCATCATCACGTCCGGGTCTTGGCGCAAGAAGGTGCGCATGACGCGAGGGAAGGTCATTTTCTCCGTGACTTGAACCTGCGCAATGCTCTTCTCAAACTCATACTCAATGGGGTCCTCGACCGTTACGATGTTTCGCGAGCGCGAATCCAATTGGTTGAGCGACGCGTACAGCGTCGAAGTCTTTCCGGAACCCGTAGGACCCGTAACTAGAATGAGGCCGTAAGGGACTTGAATGGCTTTGTTCCATTTTCGTAGGACGTCCTCCGGCATTCCCAGCTTGGGCAGATCCACCTTCATCGCATTCGGATCCAGAAGTCGCATGACGAATTTCTCGCCGTTCAGACAGGGAACGCAGGAGGCTCGGGCGGACAGGCGACGTTGGTTGAACTCCATGTCGATGCGGCCATCTTGGGGTTCGCGTTGCTCGTCGATGCGCATGCCGGCGGCAAGTTTCAGACGCGCAAGCACGTTCTGAGCCTGCTCAGGGGGCAGCTGTCCGGTGTCATGTAAAACGCCGTCCTGTCGGTAGCGGATGCGAAGCTGATCGCGCTCCGGTTGGAGGTGGATGTCGCTGGTGCCCGTTTCAAGGGCATTCATAAAGATGTTGTCGACGATGCCGACGGCAAGCGACATGTCTTCGCCGCCCATCTCGCGGACACTGCCGCCGCCTTCGCGAATGACGAGCCGGAATTTCTTCGCGGCCCCCCAGTTGGTCTGTGAATAATCTGTAATCGACATTCTTTATAAAGCCTTGGGATATCTGCTAACTCTTTGCTAGACGCTCGATTGCGCCTAATTCGTGCTTGTTGCCTGGTTCATACTTCTACGTGTGTTCAAGCGCGTGATGCCAGCACTCAATCTACCTCTGGCGATCACCGTCATAAGCTGGGCATTCAACTTTGTCGCCCTTAAAATCCTTTATACCGAGGTCTCGCCGCCTGCAGTCGCCCTCATGCGGTTTGCGCTCATGTATGCTGTTCTGCTTTCAATGTGCAGGATTCAGGGCCTGCCAATCAAATTCGAACGACGCGACGCCTTCTCCATTATCCTCTTAGGTTTCGTCTCCATGGGCATATATATGATTTTGTTCCTAGAGGGGATGCACATCGCCTCCGCCAACGAAGGAGCAATTATCTTGGCGACATCGCCAATACTAACTGGCCTTATGGCAGTGGCGTTTAAGCAAGAGCGCTTTAGTTGGGGTGCGCTTGCCGGAGCTGTCATTGGATTTGCGGGCGTTGTCTTGGTCGTTATGGAAGGTGCAAAGGCGGCACAAAACCGCGTGACCGGGGACCTGATGATCTTTGGTGGAGCAATCCTCTGGGCGTATTCGGCCGTGCTCATGAAAACAATGCTTGGCCGATACCATCCGGTCCAGCTACTGACTCTAGCGATGCCTGGCGCGCTCATAGCCCTATTGCCATATGGCCTGCTACCACTTATTCACACTCACTGGAACCACATTGGCGTTGTTAGTTGGTTGCTCATCTTTCACTTGGCCGCCATCTCTGGTGCGTTTGGGTTTGCCGGATTCTATGCGGGCGTCCGAAAAGTTGGGGCTGGCGCCGCCATGCTCTACCAGTATTTCATCCCGCCCCTTACCGTGCTTTTTGCATGGTGGCTACTTGGGTCGCCTATCGCTGTGAATCAGCTCATTGGGCTTGCAATAGTGTTCGTCGGCGTGGCGATTTCGATGCACTTTCGTGCTTCTGCGCGGGCAAAGGCTGAGATCGAAGCAGTCTAACTTCCAAAGGGTAAAATCTAACTTCATCCCCGGAGGAACCGTTTGCGCAAACACGCGACAACACACGACACCGAATCAGCAGAAAACGAAGTGGGCATTCACGAAGAGCCAGAGCTAGCCGAACTCCGCGAAGCCCTTCAAACCGCCATCCACGATCGCGACAGGTATCAGGACCAGATGCTGCGCACGATGGCCGATTTTCAGAATTTCAAGAAGCGTGTGCAAGTTGAAAGCGAGCAGCTCCGATCCTTTGCGACCGAGCGACTGGTCACTCAGTTGCTTCCCGTTCTCGACAACTTCGAGCGAACGATCGCTGCCTTTGAAGCTGGCGCCACCATCGATTCAGTCGTTGGCGGAATCAAGGCTGTAGACCGACAGATTCGATCGGTGTTGGAAGCCCACAACGTGGCGCGAATCCCTTCGCACGGCGAACCGTTTAATCCGGATGTGCATGAAGCAATCGCTACAGAAATCTCTGAAGAACACCCCGAAGGGACAGTTCTGAACGAGATTGAGGCAGGCTATAAGATGGCTGATAAGGTCATTCGACCCGCACGGGTTAAGGTCTCCAAGAAACAGTGAGCCGCAAACTCTTTGGGACGGACGGGGTGCGGGGCATTGCGAATGAAGCGCTAACCCCGGAATTGGCCTTCTCCCTTGGGCAGGCCGCTGGAAGGTATTTGTTAACTGAGAGCCTCCCCATGAGCGCCGTTATCGGCCGCGACACGAGGCGAAGCGGCCCCATGCTGGGCGCGGCCCTTGCCGCTGGACTCTGCTCTTCAGGCGTCGATGTCACGACCCTTGGCGTAGTCCCAACACCTACAGTCTCATTCATTGCCCGCACTGGCCATTTCGGTCTGGGGGCGATCATTTCGGCCAGCCACAACCCAGCTCCCGATAACGGCATCAAATTCGTCGGCCATGATGGTAGCAAGCTCCCAGATGAGGTCGAGCGCCGTATCGAGTCCATTACGGATGAGCCCTTTAGCGCAAGACCAGTTGGCGGCGATGTTGGCCATTTAGCGCCCAACTCCAAGGGGATTGAAGACTATCTGGAGTTCCTGGAGACCATTGTTCCGGAACGCCTTGATGGCATGAAAGTGGCCGTCGATGCCGCAAACGGGGCAGCTTATGAGCTTGGGCCCGCCATTCTGGCCCGCCTTGGAGCACAAGTGTTCCTGACGGGTGTATCGCCCGATGGCATGAACATCAACGAAGAGGGTGGCGCAACAAAACCCGAGACGATTCAAGATTTCACCATTGCTAACAACGCCGCCATTGGAGTCGCGTTTGACGGTGATGCGGACAGGGCCGTTTTCAGCGACGAAAAGGGAAGGCTGATTAACGGCGATCGTACCATAGGAATTTGGGGCGCCCACTACCACCGCACGGGTGAACTAAAACCTGCCGTGGTTGTTGGAACTGTGATGAGCAATGGCGGCTTCGAAACCTACCTTCGCTGCTCCGGTATTAAATTAGAACGCACGCCCGTAGGCGACAAGTATGTGTCGCAGAAGATCGTGGAAACAGGAGCCTTGGTCGGCGGAGAACAAAGCGGACACATCGTCTTTCCGCGACGTGGGCCTACCGGAGACGGCCTTGTCACCATGCTTGAACTCCTAAGGGTCATTCGCGCCGAAGGAAGGCCGGCAAGCGCTTTCTATGAGGATTACGAGCCCTGGCCCCAGGTCCTGGTCAACGTATCGGTCAACAGTTTGCAAACCTGGAGGGATCAGCCCGAGGTCATTTCGGCGCTTGCTGAAAGTGAGAAGAAGTTGGAAGGCCGTGGACGACTTGTCGTTCGCCCGAGCGGAACCCAGCCCATGGTGAGGGTTATGGTCGAGGCGCAAGAGTATGCTTTGCGCGACGACGTTGCCAACGCAATCGTCGGCGCAATGGAAAGAGAGGCGGGCGGCAAAGTCTATAGCCGCGTGGATTTGACCCATGCTCTTGGCGATTGACATTGGAAACACGAACAGCGTCTATGGCGTCTGGGACGGCCTTGAGTGGGTCGGCGTCTGGCGTCGAGCAACCGCGCATGAGGAAACTGAAGATCAGCTTGCCGTGTGGTTAAAGGGCCTTTTCGACCTGAGTGGCCTCGATTTCAAAATCGATACCGCGATTTGCGCCTCCGTCGTCCCACAGATGAACGAAGCTATTCGCACGCTCTGCCAGCGTTGGCTTGGCGTGGAAGCCAAGTTCCTCACGACCGGCGACCGTGTTGGCCTGGAAGTTTGCTACGAACCGCCCAGCGCCGTTGGCGCTGACCGAATCGCCAATGCGCTTGCTGTGCTAGCCTTGGGACCTCCTCCGGCTATCGTCGTCGACTTTGGAACGGCAACGACTTTTGACACGATCGACTCAAAGGGTCGTTACATTGGCGGCGCCATCTTGCCCGGTGTTCTGATTTCCAGCCAGGCGTTGTCTTCAAGAACCGCCAAGTTGCCGCAAATAGCCTTTGAAGCCCCTGAGCGCGCCGTAGGCAGGAATACAGTAGAAAGCCTTCAATCAGGCGTTATGCTCGGCTATGCAGGCGCCATCGACGCATTAGCGGGCAAGATCAAGGCCGAGTTAGGTGGACAAGCAAGAGTAATCTCGACCGGAGGGTTGGGGAAGCTATTCGTTTCCCTTTGCTCCGAAGTCGAAAGCTACCACCCGAATCTAACACTCGACGGCCTAGTGATCGCGAACGGACGGCTCTAGAACCTGGCGTCAGTAGCCATGTTCGTCAATACCGGCAACGTTGGCGTCTGCGGGCTGCCGCCGCCTGTCGTGCCCGTGTCTCCCCGTCGCATGCGGTAGAACACCTGCCATTCAAATTCCACGATCGGAATGGTGCTGGAACGGAGGTCATTGAGGACGCTGGCGAAGGCATCGGTATAGATCCCAATCGCTTTGCCATTCCTCATGATGCTCGTGACCTTTTTGCCGGGCGATGTCGCTTGGCACTGGGAAATCGAACCAACGAGAGGCACTTCCATACCGAAGAATCGACCAGCCGAAACCGTGCGATTTGCCTGGTAGAAGGCAAAGATATGAGCACCCTTCATCATGAACATCCGATAAAGGTCGTTCTTGGCAACCATCCCGCTCGTCGATGTTGCTGACTCAGCCTCTACGCCCGTGAGATAGTCTCTGCCGTCCACGTTCACGCCAACTCCCGAGAAGTAGATGAAAACGGTGCTTCCTTCGGAGACTCGGTCGGCCATCGCCTTTGCTTCCGCCATTACCTGATCCGATGTAGCATTGAGGACTAGATCGACGTTGGACTCAGCGTAACCTCCGTCGTGCACCAAAGCTTCGCGCAGACGTTGAGCATCGTCTCCCGCATAAGGAATCTGATCATCACCTAAGCGAGAGGCGCTGTTGCCGATCAAGAGGGCAAACTTATTTGGGTTCTGAGTAACCGGCCCTAGAATGGGCGCTGATATGATCGTTGTGCCTGACGGCAAGTCCTGGTTCGCCCCGGGCTGTGTTCCGGCAGGAATTGGAGCCGATGGGTCCGTATTGCGCGCTCCTTTGGAGGGCTTCCCAGTCTTTCCCGTTTGTGGCTGCTGAGCGGCTATAACGTCCTGATTCCGCTGCATGGCCGAGACCATGGAATTGATTTGCGCAAGTTCCTGTGGGTCAACAACTTCAGTGTCAACACGCCAGTCCATCTTAAAATCTGGCTGAGACCCCTTGGCCATGAGCGCTTGAGCTTTCTCAGAATCTCCAATCTTGCTGTACGCTGCGTTCAGATAGTAAAGGGTTACCGGGCTTTCCTCGCTCTTGTCAATAAGCACTTGAAGCTCTTCGGCAACGGTATGAAGCATCGCGGCCTGCGCCTGTCGGTCCTTTACGGTGACTGCATTTCGAAACGCAGAATAGGCTGCGAGGAAGTTCGGAGAATAAGGCGCGCCATTTCTCCATTGCCTGCGCTCCGTGATCGGTCCGGGCAAGGTTGTTGCCTGGGAAGCATCTTCTGGTCGAATGGCAGCCGCCTGCAAGAACGCCTGACGTGCATCAGACCACTGAAGCGCCCGAGCTGCCTTCAGCCCTGCCGCATAGGCGGTTGACCAAGTCTGCGAGAAGCCCAGACACGTACCAAGCGCAAATGCGCCAACCAGCAACACACGTATGCTTTTCATGTTATTTCTCAAAGCGGTAATTGAATCCAAAGCTGACGTCATAGCCGCCACCTTGCGGCGCGGCAAAATTGAGGTCGATAGCGTACTTGTCGTCAGACGGCCGATAGCCGAGACCATACGTCACCGCATTGCGCGGGCCGAAGCCGTCACCACCACTTGGGACGGCTGCGAAACCTAACCGAATTGGAATTCTGCAAGAGGAACTGACTCGGTTGTATTCCAAGCCAACGCCGCCTGTAAATTGGTTCTTACGGTCAAAATAAGCACTCTCGCGGCCGTCGAAGAAGTACGCACCCTGCGCGCCCATGACTACGAAGTCCTTGCCTCCACGCACGTTGTCGTTGCGGATCGCTACGCCTGCCATTGCACGTCCAGGAATTCGGCTGTACACCGAAGAAGTGTTTGGGTTGCCGGTCAACGTAATAGGGCTGCGGTAGCTGATGCCCCAACTTGAGTTCGGCGAATTCTTGGGAATACCTTGCACGCCGACCGTTACTCCAAATCCGTGACCGGTGTCCGAGATTGGATTTGGGTCTCCGAACTGGCCACTGTTATCGCTAAACGTTCCGAATTCAGTCAGTGAGACTTCTTGCTGCACGTAGTTAAGGCCAATGCCAAAACTCATGGTCTGCGCAGAGTTCGCTCTACCGTAGGCAAGCGTGTAGAAATCGCTGCGAGCATGCCTGTCCAGATGGTAGTTGGTCACGTTCAACGAGTTGTTGACCGTAAGCGACGGGCTGAACTGCTGATCGTCCATGAATCCGCCCACGGTGTAGGCAACCGCCAGAACTCCGCCGCCTCCACCCCTTCTCAGCACATCGGAAATCGGAAATGTAACGCCAACGTGAGAAACGTTGCGAGCGCCTGATGACCCGGAAGTGCTAACAAATCTGCCCGCTGGGGCCAAGGTGCCGCTGGAGAGGCTGTTCGACTGCGGCATATTGCGATAGTTCAAGCCGAACTGCCGTTTCGCCAAATATCCCAAACCGGCGGGATTGTA
>JBBQMJ010000127.1:0-8730 GCA_038328815.1 Fimbriimonadales bacterium
AACTACGGAGGTCGGGCCGAGATCGTCGACTCTATCAAAGACCTAATCGCCGCTGGTTTTGAGCCAGAAGACATCACGGAAGACCTCGTCTCCGCCCATCTTTACAACCCCCACCATCCCGATCCAGACCTCATGATCCGCACTGCCGGCGAAATGCGCTGGAGCAACTTCATGATCTGGCAAGCCGCCTACTGCGAACTGTACGTCACCGACACGACGTGGCCAGAATTCGAGACAGAGAACCTGCTGGATGCAGTCCTAACTTTCCAGAAGCGGACTCGGAAGTTTGGCGCTGTGGTGGAATAGGAGCTTCGTCGCCCCATAGTTGGATCAAGAGTCGTCCCCGATGTAGTCGCAGGATGGTTTGTGCCTGCGTCCGGACATAAGGCTCGAGAACAACTTCCTGCGTTCTCAGATTAGCGCCCGAACACGAATGGCTGACACGCTCCAAAGCGGCGCACCCGCTGGGGGGTCAATGGTGATTCGCACCTTCGACTTCCCTTCCACAAACTCGGCCGGAATCCCATATTCCGCAACGCCCCATCGCTTCTCCCGGTTCTGCTCCGGCTCGTACCACCAGCCGACGGCTTCGCCGTCGATCAGAACCCGTGCCCGCTGACGGCCGTGGAACAGATCGTAACGCTTGCGAATCAGCAGCCCGCGACAGCCAGGCGGAACAGGACAGTCCCAACTTGCGGCATTCAAATGACTTGCCACCGCCGAATTGAGCGCTTCCCCGTTTGCATAAAACGACGAAAGCATGGACACCTTGCTGATATTTTGGACAGCAAACTTTCGGGCCTTGAGCGCTGCCTCGTCGTCGATCGTAAATATGTCGACCGACTCGACACGCACCGGCTCGGCGCGGATGACCTGCAGGTCCGTGCCACGCGCCTCGAAGAAAATTGGCAGAGGAAACGACGCGGTCATACCCTGAACAAGATTGTGTTTCCCATCGCACGCTACGGGACCATCAGCGCCAACAACCCAACCTGCGCCCTCAAACAGCCCGCCAACAGGTTCAATTTGACCTTCGGGAGTTGAGATTCGTCCCTTCGCAACTCGCACTTGGGAAGGGCCAGGCGATGAGCAGTTCACTAGAAAGCTCTCTTGAAACGTGCCGGTCAAACCATGAAACGGGCAATCGTCGAAATAAATCTCAAGCCCATCAAGAGAACAGTCGATGGCGAAATAACCAAATCCCTCGGCGTCCGCCAAGACGCGCCGACCACGGTGATCCCGGTAAAGAGCATCGGTTCCATCGAATGACCAAACGGAAACCGATTCTTGGGGATGGATCAAAGATGACATTTATGGCGTCGAAAGAACCGTAATTGTATGAGGATCAGCCCGGCAGATGCCGATCCATCAAATGGTAGCACCATGAACAACCCTCTCGCATCTAGAAGCTTTGGCCAACTTGAAGGCCGTCGACGCTTCGCTGCCGAGAATTTGAAGCGTTGTCCCCTCTGCGGAGCGGTCAACTCCAAGCAAAACGATGTGTGCTTCCTTTGCGCTTGGTCTGGCACATTTGAGTACGAACTTGAGGCCGTCGAAGAGGGCCTTGAAGAGCTTCTTGAGCGTTGCCCCGAGCTCGCCGAACTTCTCGTTGATCCCCCTGGACCCATCACGCGATTCCGAGATAAAATCTATTTCTTCTGGCGACGAATAACTCGTCGCCGAATCGATCTCCAAGCCTAGCGCCGCACCGGCGCCGCCAGCAACTGACAAATCTCAAGCACCATGCGCTCGAGTGTATCCATCGCCGAGAAAGAATCCAAGATTCCCTTAAGCCGCGCGTCCGTGTCGGAGACGATCTCCATCGAACGCGCAATCTGGTCTATATCTGCTTTCTGTGCCAGTCTAGATATCTTCGTGCGGACGTAAGGTTGCTCTTTCAGGATGTTGTTCTTGCTCGGAAAGTAACGGCTTACCGAGTCCGGCACGCTGTCCATGCTCACCTTCGCATCGACGCATAGCCGCGCCTGCCAGAGAAGCCTAAGGTTTCTTGATACCTGGGGCAAGATGTTGCGAAACGCTGCCTCTTCGGCCTTGGTTTGCGAACCCACCAATATCTTGAGCTGCTGCAGGGCATTTCCAGGCTCGCCCCCTAGCATGGCATCAACTAGCTTAAAAACGTTCCATTCACGTGATGGCACAACGACGGCGCGGACGTCCGCCTCACGGATCTCCGGCTTGTCGCCAACGAAGATCGCCACCTTCTGCAGTTCGTCCAAGGCGCGACTTAGGCCAAAGCCTGTCATCTCAACAAGCGCTATGATCGCGGGAGACGCCATCTTCTTTCCATGCGCCTCCGCTTCGTCTTTAACGACGCGCTGGACGTCATTCGCGCTAACGTCAAACTTCTCAACCAACCCGCCAGCGGTAGCAACCGCCTTTTCCCATGCCGTGCGATTGTTCTTTACCTTCCTCTGCTTGTCGTCGTCTCCGTTTTCATCGTCGCCAACAAGCACCAAGAGAGCCGTTTCGGGCAGGCCAGCAAGACTCACCTTGTCAGGATCGCACCTCAATAAATAGCGGACAATCACGACGCGACGGGCGCTGAGGAAGGGAGCCGTTCCCGCGGAGCTAAGCCAGTCGATGGGAATTGAAGAACCGGCGTCAAATTCTTCCTTATCAAAGTCGTCATCTGCTTCCTTTGCCGCTTCAATAAGGGAGGTAAGGGCGCGACGACGGAGTTCGTGCTCCTCCCCAGAGAGCAGCACCAAACGATTCTGGAGCGCATTAGCTGGAGAGAAGGCCATGGAGACTTGAGAGTACCGAATCTATCAGCGCTTGCCCTTACCGGAACCGACAAGATCCTTGTTGTTCTTGGCCTCTGAACGGAATTTCTCCACGTTCTTCTTGAGCTGCTCGATATCCGTTTCATCGGGCTCCTCAAAGCCGTAAAGGGCAAGCTCAAAATCGCTGTTCAATTGCGCCGCAACCGGGTATAAGTCGCCAAGCTTATTCTTGCTTGCATCCACGTACTCGCTTGTCGTCTGACTCAGCCGCCTTGGATGCCCTGCAAGTGGCAACAAAACACGCTCGAATCGCCCGTAGATCTTGCCAAGTTCCTTTCGCGGGACGACTACCTTGGGCATCTTCGCAAGCTTGAAGGCACGAACCGCCGCGTAACCAAACCCCACGATTAGCAGGGGCAAGCCGATGAATCGGAACCAAAACGTTTCATACCATTTAGCCTCTGTCGAAGCGCCACGTTGGCCGCCCGCCACATTTTCGGACCCGAGGGTCGCATCGAAGACCCGCCATCCTGCCTTGTCGAAAAGAACCTCGCCCCAAGCGTGCGCATCGGATTCCTTGGCGATGTAGAAGCCGTCCGTCGAACCAGCGTCAGGCAAGTATCCAACCGAATACCTGGCTGGAAGACCGACTGATCGCGCCATGGCAACGACAGAGCTAGCAAATAGGTCGCAATACCCTTCGTGCGAGGTAAAGAGGAAGTACTCGACAGGATCCTGGCCCTGAGGCGTTGCCGCGGCGTTGATGTTATATTTGCACCGCTGACTTACTGCGGTGGTGATCATCTGCGCTTTCTCGTAGTCGCTGTGGGCGCCCCTTGTCACTTGCTCAGCCAGTTTCTTGACGGATGGCGGTATGAGCGATTGGTCTTCCAGAACTTCAAAATCTGGATCAATGGGCGACGGAGCGTTCCCAGCTTGGACCGTAGGGGGCACTTCCCAACTCACACCAACGATTTTTGGAAGATTAACGAAGGTCTGGCGAACTTGAAATGAACCGTCCCAGGAGCGGTCTAGATTGGGCTGATCCTTGATCTCGAGAGCGGACTCTGGAGTAGGGAGAAACTGCATCGGCTTCAAGACTTCGATGCCGTACGAGACCGACTGAGGGCTAGCCATCAACTGCTGGGAATAGTCCCAGAGGGGTTTGCGGCGCGCAGATTCTGCCCTTCGATAGGTCCTCCAGCCAGTCCCCGAATACTCGTAGTAGGACGTCGACCTAAGGTAGTCCGGATGGTCGATCTGGGCCCTCAAGACTGGCTCTGAAGAAAGGTGGTTCGGACCCTGGCCAATGCTAACACTGCCTTGGAACGATTGGTTGAAAAGCGAGGGAACCAGCTTTCGGTTGTTTGGCGGTTGGATGTGAAGCAAACCCGAAATTCCTAGGTTATGAGCCTCTTCTTGAATGACCGGCGCGCCCAGAATGCTGAGACACACTACTGCAGTTGCCGAAGCTAGCGCCCACTCTGGCCCCGCCATCCAACGCCATGGACCGTCGCTGAGGCTGCCTATCCTCGTGTGCCCCGAATCGGCCGCCTGTTTCATCATCAAGCGGCCATGCGCGCGGGCCATTAGTGTGGCGAGGCACAGCATGAAGACAAAGAACAGCGCGGTGGCTTCCTTGAACGTGTCAAAACACCCAACCAGGCCAAAGATTGCAAGGCTGGGGACCGCTTGGAAGAGGAGCATGCTGTCGCGCCAAGTAAGGAAACTGCCGATGGTCAGCATCCAGCAAATCCCGCCCGCTACACTCAACGCGTTATCGGAAAAGAGTGTGTTATCAGGCAGCAGCGTGTTAAGTGAATTGTGAAATGTAAGCGCTAAGGCAAGCGCCACGGGATAGAGAATGCCGTCAGCCTTCACCAGCTTCGTCTTCGCCGCGTAGCGGCAAAAGAAGAAACTGAACCACATGCCCAGGAACATGATCGCTGTAAAGAAAATGGCATCGGACTGCGAGCCCACGCTTTCGCACAAGGAAAAGGCGGCAAGCACTGCAGCCAGGCCTATCAGACACACGTCAAGCAAGCCGGTTCTTCGGGGGTCGATGCGCAGTGCCTGTCGGATCATGCCAGATAGGCCTCCGCTGAGACAACCACGGGAAAGGCGCCTGCGCTGCGAAGCTCTTCGACAAACCATGGAGTAATGGCGCTTTCGGCTTTTAGCTTGCGACCCTTTGGAACAAAGCGCTCTGCATCGTAGAGCATCGGGACCATCTGGGAGCCCTGGGCATGCAGCAAAGGCACTGCGCCGATTAGAAGTTCATCAACAATCCCTAGCAACACAAATACAGTGCTTCCTGGAGGGAGTTTGCCAATGCATTCCAGGGCCTCTGTGCCAACCGATTCCTGTTGGTCAGCTTGCACGCCCGCCAACATGTCCAAAATCTCTGCCATTCGCTCGCGTGTATTGATCGACCTGGATATCTCTTCGAGACTAGGAAATTCCACCCGGGCGCCCTGCCGCAGAAAGGCGTCGGAAAGATAGACGGCGTGAGAGATCATCGTCTCCATCGTCGTATTGGCGCCAATGCCAATGTCCGTACCGCTGGTTCGTTGAATCACAAATGCAGCCGCTGCATTGGAGCCCGCTTCGAACTCCTTCACCAGGAGCTGGCCAGCCTTAGCACTTGATCGCCAGTGGATGTAGCGAATTGAATCTCCGGAGACATACTCGCGAACGCCACGTGGCTCCATGCCTGCACCACGAGACTGGCCGCTCGCCGCTTCACTAATGCCCCAACCCGCCGCGTTTGGCAGATCCAACGGCACGGGCACTCCGACGGGAAGGACGGTCATGTGCGCCGCCGACGTATCGTATCTCTTGGACAAAGTAACTAGGCCAAGAGCGTCGGTCCCTTGCACAGTCAGGCCCGACCAATGGTATTTGCCCCGCTTCATGGGTCTAAATTGGTATTGGGTCTCGATCGGCATATCGAACGCGGGTGCTATCGGCAAGCTCGGCGATATCCCCTTTGCAAAAAGGCGTCTAGGGAGATCGTCGATGATCGTTACCAGAGGCCGTCGGATCCGCCTCTCGCTCCAAACCGTAATCTGGACAGTGACCAAATCGCCGACTTGCACGCTGGGTGGGGCTACCCTTTCAAGTCGCAACCCGCGAACTGACAGGAAGGCTTGCACCCTACAGGCGCCAATCGTTGCCACCAATGCGGTTGTCATGTAGAACAGGGCGGAAGAGTTCAACAGCACGGCAACGATAGAAAGCACGATCGCGGCAGCCGTGATTGTGAGCCCCGCATAGTTCTGCAGGCGCTGAGTCTCCGAGCGCGGTGAGGCGAAATGAGCCATGCCCTTAGCTCACTGGGACCGGTGCAATGACGGTTTCCAGAATCTTCTCGATCGCTTCCTCAGAGCCGCCACCGCGCATACGTAGTTCCGCACGCGGGATCACGCGGTGGGCAAGGACTGAGGCGGCAACTGCCTTCACATCATCTGGCCGGACAAACTCAAATCCTAGGCTGGCGGCCTTGGCCTGGGCAGCACGCATCAAGTGTAAGGAACCGCGCGGGCTGGCCCCCATGACGAGCTGATTGCTTTCGCGAGTAGCCCGGACGACATCGACGACATAGTTGCGGACAGTCTCGTGGACAAATACATCCCGTACCGCAGCCTGCATCTCCTGCAGACGCCCGAGCGATAGAACAGTTTTTACCGAGTCAAGTGGTGTCGCAACTTGCTGGTTGTCAAGAATCAGAGCTTCGTTGTCCTTGCTCGGATATCCAAGGGATAGCCGCATGAAGAAACGGTCAAGCTGCGCCTCTGGGAGTGGGAACGTGCCTGTCATCTCGATGGCGTTCTGGGTTGCAATGACAAAAAACGGCTTGGGCAGTGCACGTGTAACGCCATCGGTCGTGACTTGCCCCTCCTCCATGGCTTCTAGGAGCGATGACTGCGTCTTGGGAGTAGCCCTGTTAATTTCATCGACCAAAACGACGTTGCCAAAGATGGGACCTGGTCGGAATTCGAATTCGGAGTTTTGCTGATTGAAGATCGAGGAGCCCGTAATGTCCGAAGGAAGCAAGTCAGGCGTGAACTGGATGCGCCTGAATTCGCCGCCGATGGACTTGGCAAGTGCCTTCGCCAGCGTCGTTTTGCCGACGCCAGGAATGTCCTCGATGAGAAGATGTCCGTTGCATATCAGCGAAAGGACAGCATTGGTGACCGTGGCATTCTTGCCAATAATGACCCGCTCAACTTCTCGAATAACCGCCTGCGCCTCGCTGGCGATATCCAAAACTCTCAAATTACTAACCTCAGCAACGCTCAATCTCCACCTCGATGACGCGTCCAAGCGATAAAAAGCCGCTTGGAGGCAAGTTCTTGTTACTACGATTGCAATGACACAATCGCATCGGCACTCAGTTCTCAGTGCCCAGGACCACCATCTTCGGCGGTGATTGTTAGACGTTGGCGTGGGTTGAAAAGAAACGGAGCAGGTCAAAGGTCAAAGGTCAAAGGTCAAAGGTCAAAGGTGGGATTGTGCTCGCCCCTTGACTTTTGACTCTTGACCATTCACGCGTCAATCACACAAGCTATACCATGTGCCCGACCAGGCATTAACGTCCGCGCTAGGGTCGCCCGACCTGTTGCCTTCGGGATTCACCTTGGCGTTGTCGAACTGGCCAGAACCGCTGATCTTCTTCGCATGCGAGTCTGAAAAGATCATCGATCCGCCCGTCGATCCCCACTGCTGATAGTAGTTGGCAGGCGCCACACAGTCGTAGCCGTATCTAGCGCATCCAGGGTCCTTGCTGGCTGCGAAGAAGGGGAACATCTCAATCCTGATAGTCCGGGTTCCGGAAGGGTCTTCGACGCCATTCTCGGTGACCACATTGGTGACGTCGAATTGTGTCGTCCGATAGTCGTATATCTGGAATCCGTTGTTCTGCGAAGACTCATCCTTGACCGTCGAGAACATGCAGTGATCGAAGCGATACGAGGTTCCGTAAGCCTCCCAGTAAGTCCTTCCTTTGAACCCGTTGGCCAGGAGCCCAGGGTCTAGCGCCAGATAAGGGCTGCCTACATCAAGCGGACTCTTGAACAGTTCCTTGTTCTTGCTATAAGGCAGAAGCAGAACTTCCGTGCCTTTGTGCTGAGCGGGCGTATAGATAGTCGGATCGCTGTTGTAAGCATAGAAAATCGGCTGCGTATCATCAAAGTCGCCCTGATAGAGCTTGGTGGCGATGCCAATCTGGCGTGCGTTGCTCAGGCATGATGTCTGCTTTGCCGCTTCTTTGGCCTGGGCGAAGACTGGGAACAGGATGGCAGCAAGGATAGCAATGATCGCGATGACAGCGAGGAGCTCGATGAGTGTGAAGGCCTTCTTGTTGCGGGAAGGGTCAAGGGTCAACGGTGAAAGGAGTTCGTCTTCGACTCTCGACTCTTGACCTTTGACCTTTGACCTTTGACCCTTGACCGCTGACCCGGAGGAAGGCGCGGGGAATATCCCTAGGCCGTCGCGATACTGCGTTTCCGTGATGCCAAGACCCTTGACCAAAAATTGAGAGAACTTCATAAGACTAGACTCCTTAAATGCAGAACTGCCTTCGCGATTCATTGCGAAGGCAGCCTAATAAGAGGTCATGTCTTCCACAATTCCTACGCCGGTACTAACCGGATCAGGTTCTTGGGGTCTCTTCCTTGCGGAAGACTCTCAGCCTTTCAGCTCCCCCTGCGGGCGGTTCAACTCTATTCTACGATATTGAAGGCGTATTTGTGGATGCAGATGCTGCGAGTGGATCGTTCCGCATTCGCATTCCGCATTCCGCATTCCGCATTCCGACTCGACCGGTAGACTAAACAACCTATGCAGGGAGCGCAAACCGATTCCGAAGCTTGGAAGCGGATGGTGCTGCGTAGCATGCCTCCTCCTGCCTGGCTAGCCCACGACGCTCCGCACAGCGATGTAGTCCTTAGCTCGCGCGCCCGATACATGCGCAACCTGAGGGGAC
>JBBQMJ010000128.1:0-8647 GCA_038328815.1 Fimbriimonadales bacterium
GCAGAAGATAGTCGTGGACTTGGGAGGAGTGAAAGCAAGCTACCTTGGCCCGCCCGAAAGCACGCGAATCGGCATGCCGCATCCGGCGGGCTAACTGCATTAGTTGAACACCGTATATGATTTATAAATCATATACGTCACATTGATATTGGTGAAATTATCTAGGGGAATACATTGTTACAAAGCGCCATTACATTTCATCAAATTCATGACATCTCTTGGTATATGATGTAGTGAAAGATGATAGTGATTCTAGCAACTATGGTCGCCTCCATGATCTCACCCAACTTTTCAACCGGTCTAAGAGTTGAAGCCGAACGCATCCGTCTCAACTTGGGCTCCTGCGCGCCAATCGGGCTTCTTCGAGAAAACGCAGACGGTGGTAAGTATGCCGTTACTCTCGCCCGTGAAATGAATCTGGTAGAGCCGGAAAACGAGCTGAAGCCACCTACATTATGGAGAGGGATCGGTCAGTATGATTACACGAACCCTGACTTTCTGAAGGGTGATCCAGGACACAAGGGGTTGGCGCAAAAGAATCACATGAAAGTGCGTGGCCATGTGCTCGTCTATGCAAGGGATGAAGGCTACACGATTCCAGGTTGGTTGCTAAAGTCGGAAAGTTCGATCTCATCCGATCAGGCCAAGGGGATTTTAAGAGACTATATCCACACGGTGGCTGGTCGCTACAAGGGCAAGATTGCCATGTGGGACGTCGTTAACGAGGCAGTTGACGATTCGCCGAACAAGCGCCCCTTCAACCTGCGAGACTCATTCTGGTTTCGAAAGCTCGGGCCCGAGTTTCTCGTGTTGGCGTTCAAATACGCACATGAAGCGGACCCCAAAGCAGAACTCTACTATAACGACTACGCGATCGAGAACGGCGGCTGGAAAGGCGAGTCAGTCTTGCAAATTGCCGACTACCTTAAGAAGGAAGGAGCTCCGATCACCGGCTTGGGCTTGCAATACCACACGGTTCTTCGTGAGGTGCTACGTCCGGGAGACGGCCACTACAAGATGCTCGATGAAATCAAGGCACGCAAGTTGGCTTTCATGATCACCGAACTGGACCTTGGAATTCCGGTTAAGGAATATCCAACCAACGACCCTCGGCATGGATTGCTGGCATCGAGTGCGGATTTGAAATCCCAAGCGGAACGATACGGGGACTTGTTCAGAGTTGCACTCTCCTACAAGAACTGCCACGGCATTCAGATGTGGGGCTTTACAGATCGGCATAGCTGGATTCCAGGATACGAACCGGGCCGGGGTGCAGCTCTCCTGTTCGATGGCGATTACCAGCCCAAACAAGCGTACTTTGCCGTGGAAAAGGAACTAAAGAAGGCCCACCGCTAGCCCTTGAGCATCAAATCGGAGAGCTTCTGAGCGTCTGCCACCGAGCCTCGCATGATGTCTTCGGCTGTTGCCGTGTTCTTGGTCTCCAGCGCCTTGTTCAGCTCATCAACATTCAAAGCTCTAGCCGCCTGCTCACATGCTTCCCAACTCAGAATGCTTCGAACCACACGTTCAATCGCCTGCTCCTCGTTATCATAAGGTCGTGGCTGCATGTCGTGGCCGTACCAGCGGCTGTAATTAGCATCCTGATAGATGCGGGCAAGGGTGACGTTGAAGCCGTTAACTCTCACGCCAAAGTCAATATCGAACTTGCCTGGACCGCCCATAAGGAGTCCGTCGTTATAACCCTGGCTATTAAGGTGGGTGTGGAAAAGAGTGCCCGAGTCAATTTCTTCAACAGTGTCGTAAATTGCGTCAAGGCCAATCATCTCCGAGTGGCCAATCTCTTTGTTCACGCCAAGGCGAGCCCGGCTGATACCGAACTGCTCAGAAATGCGCCTCCACAAAACGATGGCGCTTGCCACGGTCGGGACCATCATGGCTGGGTGGCCTTCGTTGGGCTTTGGCTCGATGCAAAGATACATCTGGCCACCAGCCTTCTCTTCGTACTTGGCAAGATCGGCAAGGCCTTGCTTTAGATGCTCGTACATCGTTCGGATGCCAACCGTTCCAAGGTCATAGCCATAGGAACCGTTCCAGATTACGAAAGACGGCACGTACTGCGGATGCCAGACCTTCTTAAAAACGCCATATCCCAAATCCACCGTCTTCTGTCCAAAGGCTTTAGCCGCATCTCTTTCCTGGCCATTTGGTGAGGCGATGCCGCCATAGCCAAAATGGGCATGAGCACCTGGTGTGATCATGGCAAGCGGCAAGTTGTGCTCGCCCATCGCCTCGACTACTGCATTGGCATTCCCTTCGTTGATCTCGTAGTCGTAGTGGACTTCAAAGCCGAGCGTAATGTGCTTAGGAAGGCGCGGGCGAATCTTGGCTGCTATAAGCGCTGGGAGCTTTTCTGTTGGAAGTAGCTCTGCGCTCCAACTTGGCCGCGCATTTGCCGGCACAAAGCCACCCTTTCCCGCGTTAAACGTCCAACGACAAATACTGTGCAATCTCTCTGTACTCATAAATTCTCGAAATCTGGGAACCTAATTCGCGACGATAGGAAGTCGCAGCTTGATGAATTCGGCGGCCGTCGGAATGATCAAATCGTGTGAACTCGTTCCCGATGAGCAACGCCAAAAATGTAGTCATGCACTTCTTGAATTGGAGGTTTTCCGGGGGGGACAAGCCAAAGGATGGCAGTCGCGCCTCTAGGGTAGTAACGGCTTCCATGGGCCTTACCCGCAAGCATCTGGTCGCTCCAAGCGAAATAGACGTTGTCTTCGTCCATCAGCCAACCCAGGTGAGCCTTGTCAGCACGCGTGTCCTTCGCCTTGCCAAAGATTTGTTCGGCTACGAACTGGCAGAGATAGATCTTGCTGAGCCAAGAATTACGGCTCGTGGAACTGAGACGCCATCCCCCATCCGGGAAGAGGCAGATTCCGGGACGAAGAACCAACTCAAAGTGGCGCTCGATCGTCTTCCGTAATTCACCAAAGGGCCCATCCTGCGCAAGCAAATCCGCACGCCCCGCCACATAAGGATAAACAAGTCCTTCGATTGCCGGAATCAACCGAGCCTCAATACCCTCACCTAGAACTGCAGGGAGGTATCCGTCGTCGTCGGCGGCCGCGACAATAGTCTTGGCGCATAAAGTGGCTTGCTTACCAGCAAGGGCTGCAAGAGCAGGCTGTCCAAGCTTTTCGTAAATTGGCTGGAGCAAGGCATATGCAGCCCAAGTCTTTACGGCGAGGTACAGGTTGTTCCGAGCCTGGCCAAGGGAAGTGTCCAGACTGTCGTAGGTTGTAATTTCCGAGCCATTCTTGCAGCGAGAAGAATCTAATCCCATCACACCGTTCCGCTTGTTCGGCTCCGGATGGTCTCGGTTGACAAGGCTCTCAAGGACTGCCGCAAAGAGTTTGGCGTGACCTTCGACCCAAGTTTCGTCGCCCGTGTGGCTCACGTATAGGCAAGCACATAACGCCCAATTAACTAGTTCCTCGCAACTCATGTACGAGAAAACTCCGCGGAGGCCGCCTTGCTCGTAGCACGAGCTTCCAGGCTCGGAAAAAGCATTGGCTACCCCCATGTCATGCGTAAAGGCTATGCCCCCCGGATATGTTTCCGATCCTCCTGGAAATTTGACCCGATCTTCATATGTATAACGTTTAGCGTACATATCTAGGACATTACGAACTGTCCAAGGGTTGAGAGCTAGCTCATGGAAAAGCTGATCGACCGTGAGATCAAAGGTGTTCATCATCCTATATTCACCTTCGTTCACAAGCCAAAGGGGCTTGCCGTCACCCAGCTCCAGGCATTGTGTGGCCCCGAAGTAGCTCCTCAGGGCGTGGCCAAACATTAGGGCGCGTTCCGGCGACAGGTCAGCTTTCAGTTTCGCATCCAAGGTCTCGGCCCTGGCAAAGGCGTCTTGGTGACGTGTAAGGGCGAAGGACACCACCTCCTCCACCTTCTTGAACCAACGCGTATAAAGGTAGCTTGCCTCTATTCCCGTGGTCACAATGCCATCTCGGTAGAAACCGATTGCAAACCGAAAAGTCTTCAGCTCACCGGGGGGCACGATGCCAACCAGAAGCCCGACATTCCCCAACATGAAATTTAGATTGTCGGGGTGGCGGCTTTCCAGCGTAGCTTCAGGTTGGAATCCAATGCCAGCGTAAACAGTAGGATCGTCGGTTGCGATCGCAACGTTCCGTCCTTGGCCGAGTCCGACTATCCCATCCTCGCGCCAGAATCGCATATTCGAATGTCGGTCTGAACCGGCATAGCCAAAGAATGCTTTCCGAGGATTCGCGCCGAGCCGATTGTCGATCGTTAGCTCGGCATAGATTGCGGGTACAAGGGCATCCTTGAGTTCGCTGATCGGAGCGCTTTCAGGGTCCGGAACGGCACCCATGGCCGAAGCCACTCGGAAAGTAAGATCTCCTGCTTTCCATTCATCAATCCCTGCGCCCAATCGGCGGCTAACTTCCTTATCATCGAAAGGCGTTATGCATTTTGCATATTGATAGTCCCTCAAACCCTCAATGTCATATTCCTGGGCAATTCGCTCATTTTCAGCGCCGTCATAGAAGGGAAGGGCTTTGTATTTTCCAGGGCGGCCACTTTCTTCAACGCCAATGTATAGATTCTCATTTGCGGGGCCCTTTAGTTCGATACCGAACCCGCCCAGAGCACCCTTACAGCCAAAAGTAAACGAAGCAAAGGCTCCAATCGGGGAGTGGTGGGAATTGAAAAAGGTTGGTGCTGTCATTGCAATCAAAAATAAACAAAGGGGACGGTGGAGATTGAACTGCTCCGCAGTTCCAGTGTGGTGACGCTGAGCGAAGGAGCCTCAAAGTTGAAGCCGTCTTGGGTTGGCTGGATACTATGGACTTCTGGGACTGTAAAAACGCCTTCCCGAATTACAAAAGCCATCGTCTTTCGGGCACGAAATCCCTTTAGCGCAAGAGAAACCTTGTTAATGGAGTTGCATTTATTGACGATCACGACCGTAAGCCGCGCGGGATCGTTGGAGTCTCGGGCTGCGTAGAAGGACTCCCTGCCCGGATCCTCCCCAGCAACGCGTAATTCGATGTCGCCGAAACGAGCGCCTTTGCGATCGTAATTGGTGAATGCCTTAAAGCCCGCCATCGCGGCAATATCGCCGTGGTTGAGTCCCCAATGGCACGCTGCAAAGATGCCATAACGCCCAAATATCCCCAACGCGTCAGCTTGCGCGAGGGCTCCACTTACGGTGTTGCGCCCGCCGAAATCGTATTCGGTTATCGCAAGCTTCGTCCCAGGATAATGCGCCTCGATCTGAACATTCATATACGGAACGAGTTCGATGGGCTTCTGTCCATTGGAATCAGTGATCCAACTCTTCTCGACATAGGATGGATCCCAAAGGGATCTAGGCGCCTGAACCCGAGCAGATTCAGATTCAGCGTTCTCGGGGCCGTCCGCGATAATACGTTTGCCTCCACCCGTAGCTTCCGGATACCAGTGAAAATCATAGACATCTAGAAGCCGCCTACCTGCAGACCTTCCCGCCTCGCGCATCGAGTCTAAATAGACATCTGCAAAGACACGCCCAGCCCCATCGGGCGCGTCCTGAAACTTCATGATGCCGTTGTATCCGTAGTTAGCGGGTCCAAAAATTAATGAATCTGGCGCCACACGCTTAATAGCGGCCGCGTATTCGGCGTTGTTTTGGCATATGGTGGCGTAACCCGGTTTGCTAGTCCAGAGGCGGCTGTGAGTTGAACTCCACAGGTCGGGCTCATTATCTAGGGAGAACCAGACGGGCGATTTTGGAGATTTCGTAGCCTCGACCCAAGCAACAAACTCATCCTGATAAACGGCCTTGTCCGTCTTGTCGGGCGGGTAGCTGAACAAATGGCCGGGCTTGGAAGCGTATGATTTGTAGAACCTCGTGTTCAGATAGTCTGGCGTCTTGCCTACGTCCTGACTCCCGTTAAGCTGCTCAATCTTGTCAGCTGAAACGTAACCCAAAGTGGGCACTGTGACAAGAGCTGCAGCCCCCGTGCTTTGGACCCACTGAAGAAACCGCGAGACGGTCCATCCGGGTTCGTTGCTGGTCGCAAGATAGTTGTCGTTCTGATTGAACCAATCAGCGCCAGCGTTGCTTGCATTGGTTTCCCAGTTATAGGCGCTTAGTCGGTTGCCACCTTCTCTCGCAAGGCTGAAATCCTGATGGTAATCCTGCCATTCCTTTAGCCAGTCGTAGATATAATTGCCAGCATAGTTGACGCCGTATATATACTTTGAAATCGGCTTGCCACCAGTGGCGTCAATGACAATTGAAGAACCCTTATCAAAGTAACGTGAGGCGAACGTAATGAAGGTCGGCCAGTTTGGCCCAGTGGTGTGGCCGCCACTGTGTTGTCGAAAGGCGAGGTCACCGTCCGTGAGGCCCGTTCCTTCGGGTGGCATCTCGTCCGTTCCCAAGTTCTTCTTTCCAAGAAGCTGATAGACAGGGCCCGCCGCTACGGTGGCCATGAACATGCCGCGGTCATCGACCCAAATCCCTTCGACGTTTGGCGATCCGCAACTGATGAGGACTGGCCTTGGGGCGCACATAGCGATGAGTTCGTGCGAGTCGACGGGCAAGTCCTTGGCAGTGAGCGGTCCGCCGTACTTTAAATAGTTACCGGCCATCCAGTGGTATTCGCCCGTGCCAGTTAAGTTCTCGACTTTCTCACCGAAATCACGCCGGTGAAGCTTGGCGCCACCGGCGCCTGAAGAACCAACGAAGCCAATGGCAAACCGTTGATCGTAAGCCATGGTCACGAGCGTGGCTTTACCGTATCGAGACAGCCCCTCGATTCCAACTTCTTTCGCATTCACGGACCTATCGGTCTCGAAATAATCCAGGGCTCTACTGGCTCCCCATGCCCAAGCGCGCAAAGCGCCCCAGTCATCGGGCTTGCGGACCTGCCCCTTGTTGCAGAGGCCTATGATCCCCTTCGTTAAGCCACTTCCATCATCGGCCTGATAGCTTGTAGGAACAATCACCGAATAACCCCAACCTTTATCGATGAGCTGCTGTTGCCAAGTTGGACCTGTCCCAGCCCCAGGCATGCGGCCAGCGAAGTTGCCGCCAAACCCGAACTCCATGATTACGGGAACCGCCCTACTGGCGCCCTTTGGTGTAGTAAGCGTCAGCTGGATGTTTACAGCAATGCCGGGAAAGGATGAGTTATCCACGTGGCCAACTAGGTGCTTGGTTATGACTGGAGTCTCGCCGACCTTTTCCTCCGCGACACTGTCGACTTCCCACCGGACCTTAGGCGTTCGCTTTGGCACTCGACCATAGACTTCGCGGTCGAAATCCTCGACGATCTCGGGACGCCGCCGCGAAAACCATTCTCGAGCATTTCGAACGTGGGACCCGTTGTTTAGAACAAGGGGATTGGGCAACTCAGGGTAGGGGTTTGCCTTGCTCTCGTCCACGTTCGCGTAATAGGGAGACTTGGAATCCATCCCTTCTGCGCCTCTGCGCAGCGAGGCAATGTGGAGTAGAGCCATCATCCTGCCGTGATCCTCTTCTGAGGTCAGCTGCGAGGGTTTGGCTACAACTTGTGCCATTGCGCAGCTTGAAATGGTCACAACTAACAAGGCTGGTGCTGAACGGAACATTCTCACCACGGCTTTGCCCCTTGAGTGCTTAAGGGCCAGTTGTCAGTTCGGAACGGTGTTGCGGGCAATCCAGCTGAATTGAAGAGGTTGACGCCTGGATTTGCTTGCCACGCGTATCTCACTGCAATCGGTGCTGCAACAAGAGATGATTGTACGACGACCGTATCGCCAACCACCTGTGCCTTAGCCCAGTGCCATTTCCTATCAGCACCGGCAACAGCGAATCCCTGAATGTCTGCCCCCTTAACGGTCAGCCCACCCTCCACATTGTCAAAGCGGATCGTTATTGAAGCAGCTTTAGCTTCGAAGCTGCGATAAGTTGGGCCAGAGAACGGGATTTGCCTTCCAAACTCCGTTGCAAGCGCGCAATATGCGAGTCGGTCCCCAACGATTTTCTTATCCAATGGATGGATATTGTCAGGATCGCCGGTATCCGCAATGGTGGCTAAGGCCGTGCGCCTCACCGTTTTGACCGTCAGAGCCTGAGCTTCTCGAAGCTCTGCCCACGCATCGTCACCAGGTTCGTTACGTGGATGCATAAAGGCTGGAAGGCCGACGATGTAAAACGGGAAATCGCCTTGGGCAAAGAGCGTGCGCCAATCCGCAATCATGGCTGGCAGCAGCTTCCTGTATTGGTAAGCGCGCATGAAGTTGGCCTCGCCCTGATACCAAATTACGCCGCGGATCGCCAGAGGGGCGACAGACGCCAGCATGCCCAGGTGCAATACCGATGGCATGGTCGGATAGTTTTCGAAACCTAAGGGCAGTGGGTGGGGTGGTCTTGCATCGACGCTCAGTTTCCCTAGCCATTCACCCGACAACGGCAAGGCGAAGCTCGATCCTAGAGTCAAGGATAAAGTATTTGGTGGGCTAAGGAAAGCCTCACCGGGTTGCATTTTCAAGACTCGAAGCGTAATTTGATTTTTCCCAGGCTTCAAAACACCGGGGGCTATTTCATACCTTCGGGGATTTTCAACCCATGAACTCGCGCCAACCCATTGCCCGTTGATGTAAGCCGTGTCCA
>JBBQMJ010000129.1:0-8540 GCA_038328815.1 Fimbriimonadales bacterium
AGTCGTCCCCATTAAAGGAGACATTAGACCTGTACTCAACCGCCCGAATCTGCTGCGGCCGGGAGTCCGTCATCTTCGCGGCAAAGTATATGAACGACCCATCGTAAGACAGCCAGAACCGTCCATTTTCAGGCGAGGGTCCACCCGACGTCTGATCGTGCAAACCCTCGAAACTCGGCACATCCTTCCATTCGGTAGCTTCATCGATAACTCCGTCAATAACCGGCGGAGTTTGCACGCGCAACGCACGAATCTGAGGTGCGACCCCAGGCTGGGCCTTGGAGGGAACCTGCCCTTGGGAGCCCGCCGCAAACCCAAAAATGAGAAGCAGCTGGCTGGTAGCCGTTACGGTTAACCGTCGCACTGTTAAATAACGCTGTTCGAACGGTTGTTCGTTACCGCGTTAAGCAATTAAGTGCTACGAAGGGCTAAAGCCCTAACGGGCCTGCATCGTCGGCCGCATCAATATCTCATTCACGTTCACATAGTGGGGCTGAGTTACGGCATAAACGATCGCGTTGGCAACGTCCACTGACTGCAGCTGCTCCATCGCCTCCGCCCACTTGTTTATGTCGTCCTTCACTGCCTTGACCGTGATGTGATCCCGCAACTCGGTCGCGACAGCGCCAGGTTCGATCATCGTCACCCGGATCTTATCCATATGCACTTCCTGGCGCAACGATTCGGAAAACGCATTCACGCCCCACTTAGTGAGGTTGTAAACGCCCGTGTTCACGCCAACCGTTCGACCAGCGGTCGAGGAGATATTGACCACGTGCCCAGAGCCCTGCTTTTTCATTGTGGGAAGTGCCTTATGGGTGCAGTAAATAAGCCCATAGAGATTCGTGTCAATCATACGGCGCCAATCTTCCGTATCCGCCCCAACGATCGGCCCGAGCAACATAACGCCCGCGTTATTGACGAGGATGTCCACGCGCCCCCATTTGGCCACCGTTTCCGCGATAATGCGCTCGCAGTCGGCCTCTTGCCTAACGTCGCCCACAACCGAAAGAACTTCCGCCCCAGATTCCGTTAGAGTCTTGGTCAGAGTAGCCAACCTGTCCGCTCTCCGCGCCGCGATGACGACCTTCGCCCCTTCAGCCGCCAAAGCAATCGCCGTTGCCTCGCCAATCCCCGAAGATGCGCCCGTGACGACAGCTACTTTTGAATCCAATTTGCCCATGGCCTGATTCTACGCAGGTCTTAAGCCCTACGAGCACTTTCCGCCTCTCTGAGCCTGAAATGCCGCCTGAGGAGTTTGTAAGAGACGACCAAAATGGCGTGCTGTTGAACTGGATGTAACAAAACGGGCAGACCCGAGAGGGCACCGCCTGAAGGAACAAGAAAATGAAACGCACACTAATGAATCTGTCACTCGCAGCAACTATGACCCTCATGCCAGCGATGTCGATGGCAGATGGCGGGAGCAGCCGAGACCACAGAGCGCAGATGCAGAACCAATGGAAGAACATTGGCGTAGGCCCCGCCGCCGTCGGCCTCATCGGCCTCCTAACCCACAATGACACTTGGGCCCTTGCTGGAGCAGCCGGCGCCATCTACTCGGACTCTCGATACGAACAGGACCGCAACAGTCAACACGGCCGGTTCGACTGGGATCGCGACCAGCGCGACCGAGATCTAAGGGACCGAGATCGACGTGAGCAGGAGCGCAAGGACCAGGATCGTCGGGACCAGGATCGTCGAGACCAAGAGGAAAGGGATCGAGATTCCAGAAACTCACGCGACAATCATGACTGGGGCCACAACGGCCACTAAAATCTAGCCGAAAGCCCCCCAGAGAAGCTCTGGGGGGCTTCGTTGCTTATGTGATTTATGTCATTCCGAACTCCGTGTGAGGAATCTCGAAGTACAAGCCAATTGTAAAATTTGACCGCTGGCACCTTCTGTAGCCGTTCCGATGCGAACAATTAGCCCTGACATCAAGATTCCTCACGCGGAGTTCGGAATGACAATGAATTGGCGAGCCCCTACGGCGTCTTCGTCGGCACGAGTTGGATATCAAACGATTTCACCAGTTCACCGGGCGTGATCTTAATCGGCCTTTCGCCAACCTTTACACCCTGCAGGGCCGTAAGCCGAATCATGTATACGCCCGGATGTACACGGCTGAAAACATAGGTGCCCGTAAGGTCCACAATGCTCGTGTCGATCACTTTGCCCTTGGCGTCGACCAATTCTGCCGTCAAACCGGGATACAAGGACATGTCCTTAATTGGATCAGGATGCCCCTCAACCTCTGCCGTCTCAAGGACCCCGAAATCGTAGCTCACCTTTCGTCCAGGTCGCGGCACTGCGATGACGCCTAGCTGTTCGGCAACCCAGTTGGGGTTGTCAAAGGTCTCATCGTTGACGGCGATCATGACTTCATGGTTTGGCTGCAAGTGGTCAAGAACTGCTGCGCCCTTCGCATTGGTCCTCGCCGCCGTTGGGTGTTCAGAAACGAGCAAGCCAATATTGGGCAAGAGCTCATCGCCGGAGTCGTACTTGCCAGAAAGATTCTTGTCCAGGAACACGCGCACACCAATTGAGCCCATGTCAGACGATCCCGGAGGAGCCAACGCTAGATGCCTCAGAGAATCATCCGAGCCAATCCCTGTGGAAAGCAGCAAGCTGAATTTGAGCCCACCGTTTTCACCGGATCCTGCGTTCAAGCCAACCGACACCGGGCCAAACGACCGGTACAGCGTCCCAACCGGCCCAAACGTCTGCGCGCGCGTAGCGTCGTAATCCATTCCGTAGCGGAACGTATAGTCCGTGGAAATCTTATGGTCGAGGGAAGCGAGACCAGTCTGAAGCGCCCGGTTGATGCCCATTCCATAGCCCACCTCCAGCCTTCCCACCGAATGGCCGATTTGCTTACGGAACTGCAACAAACCCGCCCCGTCAAACGGTCCGCCGGTAAGCCGCGTTGTAGTCGTGTCGGATACGAAGATCGACGAAATCTTGCCGCTGATCCGGCCGCGGACCAAGGTCGCCGCATTTGAACCATCAAGCTTATCGATCCCAATGCCGTACGAAACCTGTCGGTCGCGGTGACCAGTAACGCCATCGACACGCAGCCTTGTTACGGCATTGGCGTCCACACCGATCTCTGGCAAGACTGTAGGATCGAAGCCCTTCCCGGCCCTTGTCCTCTCAAGCGATACCATGGCGCCGCCAATTTTCTTAGACGCGCCAACGGAATAGGCTATGCCACCACCCATTGCGGCCATGGACTGCAAATGCCACAACATCCCGCCGCCCCAGGAGTGAAAACCAAGCCCAGCAAATTGCGAAGACCCATCAGTTCCTCGCGTAGCCGAATAGGTGGCAGAAAGCCACGAGATCGGAGATATGCCGTATTGGTACTCACCGATTAGTTCTTCTCGATCAAACTCCGCCGTGCCCTGCAAACTATTGGAGCCAAGAAGGGTCTTGCCAACTTTGCCGACGGTCGCCCTGTAGCGCGACTTATTCTTGGCCGGCCCGGAGGCGTCGCCATAAAGCGTCCGTTCCTCTTGCCGTATCTCACCCTCTGGCCCAACGATGACGATCTTCAGATCATTCGGCCCGCTTTCCAAGGGGATATTAGAGAATGCATAAACTCCATCGTTATTTGTAAGCACCTCGCTGAGAATGAGATCGCCGCGATACAGCTCAACAATAGAGCCCGGCGTCGCTTTCCCTTCAATCTGGTCTCCACCGGAAGAATCAGTCCCCGCGATCGGGAAATTCGAAATCGTAGCGCCAAGACCAACCCTCGATTTGGCAAGCAGTGAAACAGGCGGCAAGCTAAGGTCGCCGACGGCAAACTGGCTGGCATGCAACGGCCCACCCAAGTTCGAATGGATATCTTGCCTACCCACCGATAGCAGCGCCGTGGGCCTCTTCGCCGCATCGGTTGTCAGGCGATAATGCCCGGTCATAAAGAGAATGTCGCCGACTCCATCCAACGCAAGCTGCGACGTCCGCTGGTCGGCGTTATTGGTTGTGTCGGCGGTTGAATATGCCTGGACGTTCACAGCAGGCGCGGACCACGCCTTGTAAGGAATCTTGATGACTCCCATTTCCGAAGTCTTTAACCTAGGCTTCTCTCCGATAATCAACTGGTGCCGCTCAATCCACTGCTGCTTAACAACCAACGGAATATCAGATTCGACGTCGATCTCCAAACGGGTCAAGCGCCAGGTGAAATGAAGTCCCGCCGCCCTTTCCAGAAGTGAGCTTTCAACAAACAGCTCCCCGTCCCTCTCATAACAAAGATGGTGATCAAACTTGGTGATGACCCCCTTGCGCCGATAAAACCCTTCCACGCCATCAAACTCAAATTTGTCACTTGGAGCTGTTAAGAAGCCTGTCGCGAATTTACGAGCCGGATACACGCGCAAGCGGAAGCCCAGAGCAATGGCCAATTGGCGCAGCGGTAAGAAGCGGTGGCCGTCCGGATTCTGGAACGCAGGAGCGGCCGAATCAAGGCGCAAATGCTGATACATCACGTCCAGCAACATCAGTTCGGATGGGTCCTCCGAAGGGGTAGCGTGCATCGGTCCGCTAAGCGAGGCGCTCTTCTGAGGGGCAGGCAATTGTACCTGGCCCGCAAGCATGAAAAGGACCGCGATTGCTGCGGACGAGTTCATTGACGTCCCTAGGGAGATCCTATAGTCGCTTTAGCAGCGATGGCGCCACGCGAGGCATCGGGTTCTGTAAAGGAGATCTCTATCGTGCCCTTGCCAAGGCGTGCGATATCCTGAGTCAACTTCACTGTTACGATGCGGTCTGGATTTGGACAATAAACTGGTAGGCCGGAGACCCTGCCAACCGTGGTTGCCTTGCCGCCACCGGAAGGCTGGAATACTATGGCTATGTCACCTCTAATCGATCGATTGCCCGACCGGTGGATGGTGAACCTAACGAATTCTCCGTTGGCGTCCTTATGGAGCGACGCGTCTGAGATTGAACCGGTCGCGGCAACCTTGCCGTGTCGGACGACGACTGGAATTGTAACGACCGATCTAAGTTGAAACTTGATCGCCAACGACCCATCCGTCTGCGTCCCGCCGTCTACTGGCTTGGGCGCTGAAACCGGCTCAAAAGCAAGGTGTGAACGGTACTCTCCGTCCGGCAGACCCTCAGCGAGCATGAAAGCGATCTTAATGCGCTGCGATTCGCCCGGCTGCAGCAGAATCTCTCGGGGCGAAAGTCTAAGAAGGTTGAGCGCAGACTGTACTGAGCCCGCCTCGATGCGCTTCATCAGGCCAGCCTCCGACATCTCCATGTCAACAAGAGTCAAGCGGTAGCGAATTGGCTGCATGCTTCGATTCAGAAGCAAAATGTCGGCTGACTTCAATTTGTCGCCGAGCACTACGCGCGTAGGGGTTACGACCAAATCACCGAGGCCCTGGCATTGTGCCAAGGCTGAAGTAGCCGCAAGGATCGCCAAGGCGATCCCTCTAATTCTAACTATGCCGTATCGGAAATTGTTCATTCTCTCCGAAGGGTTGGCGCCACCCGCTGCCGGGTGGCGCCACGCCTAAATTACTGATAGTCGACGCTTACGGTAACGGTCGCTGTCTGCACCGCAACAGTTGCGGTGGAGTCGACGTCCAGGATTCCGCCTACGTTGAGCGTAAGGTTTCCTGTAAGGTCGAGCGATGACGTACCGGAGGACGACGCTCCGTTGATGTGGCTAGCAACAACCGTGATTCCGCTTCCGCTGAATGCGCCGATTGAGCAGCTGAATGCCACAGGGGCGGAGGGAGCACCGGTTACGGTGTACTGTCCGGCCTGGCCGTTGTCGAATGCGTAAGCGCTGCCGCTTACAAGGGTAACCGCGCCGGTGGCGTAGTTAAGCGTAAAACGAGCGGTGCCGCTCGGGGGACGCGTGACTTTGCCCCAGTCCGGGCTGGCTACTAGGCTGAGTGACATTGCTGGCTGGACATCGACCGATGCGATGCCGGTAGCGTCAGTGGCCTGCGCACTTGCAATTGCCGACAAAAGTGTCAAGCACGCGACAAGCATCAGGCTCCAAATTGTTTTCTTCATTGTTAAGTTCCTCTATCCGTAAGGAGCGTAAAGGCATCATCCCGTCGACCGCCCTGACGCACATGTCTCTAATTACATCGGCAGGCAATTAACAAAACCACAGCCCCGCTATGCGCGTTAGTAAAAATGCTTGCCAGGGGTTCTAATTAGTTGCCGAAACCGTCTGGCGGATAAGGGTTGGCCACAGCGCCATTTATTTGGAGGGACCATGAATCGTAGAAATTTCTTGAAGGTGGCCGGAAGTACTCTGGCTAGCCTGCCTGTCATGCCCGTACTCGCCCAACTGAGAGCCCAGGGCACAGTTGCCACAGCCAGATCGGCAGGAATGGCTCAGAACGAATTCGCCATGGACGTGGATGGTGCGCCGGTGGGTTGGGTCTCCTCAGTGGAAGGAGGCCATGCCTTTGCTGACGTCACGCTCGAAAATCCGGGCCCCGACCATGTAGTTCGTAAACATATTGGCGCCGTGAAATACGAAGACATCACCGTTTCATGCGGATTGGGAATGTCAAAGGCTATGTACGAGTGGATGCAGTCAACGATGACCGGAAAGTATCAGCGGAAGAACGGAGCCATAACAGCCGCTGACTTCAACTTCAAAGCTATTAGTACAATGCAGTTCTTTAACGCCTTGATCACCGAGATAGCCTTTCCAGCACTCGATGCCTCATCAAAGGATGCCGCTCACATCACCGTTAAGTTCAGCCCGGAGTATACGAAAACGGCTAAGGGCGGCACCGCGCCCGCAAGGACCATTGACAAGATCCAGAAGCATTGGTTACCGTCCAATTTCAAACTCACCATAGGTGATTTGGATTGCACGGGAGTGGCTAAAATCGATGCACTCGTAATCAAACAAAAGTTGACCCAAGCGGATGTGGGCCAAGTTCGGGATTACGCCAAAGAGCCGCGCCCTGTGGAAATTTCCAACCTTGCGGTTTCGATCAGCGAGGCCAAAGCGCAGTCCTTTTACGACTGGCAAGAGGATTTCATTATCAAAGGCAACAGCCATTCGGAGAAGCAAGGCACTTTGCAATTCCTCGCTCCAGATATGTCCCCCCTTATGGAGCTAAGCCTAGTCAACTTAGGCATCTTCAAGTGCACACCAGAGAAGATGGAGGCAGGCTCGGAAAACATCAGACGGGTCAGAGCCGAAATGTACTGCGAGCAGATCTTAATATCAAAGCCACCAGCGTAAGTATCGAGGGATTGCAGGCCATATTCGTGGGAAATGCACATAAAGTGACACAGGAGCTTTGTTTATAATAAGAATTGAGCAAGAATCTGCCAACTAATAAATCAACTGTGCGAAACAACCGCACCGGGGATTTAGCATGCACGATTACGAAAGGTTCGGAGACATTCTCCTCAGGCAGGGATCCGTCAAGAAGAAAGACCTCAATGAGGCTCTTGCTATTCAACGCACGAATGGCGGACTGCTAGGAGAAATCATGGTGGCTCAAGGCTTCGCATCGGAAGATGCGATCGCCGCAGCCCTCGCAGCACAATTTTGGTATCCGCTAGCAGATCTAGATGCAAGCAAACCGGAACCGGAAGCGCTCAAACTCATTCCACCCGATGTGGCGCTCGCCCGTCTGGTCCTACCACTAACTGTAACAGCAGACGAATTTCACTGCGTAATCGCCGATCCATTGGACATCACCGGTACCGACTGGATTCAGCGTCGTGCCGCTCGCCGAGTCGTATTCATGTTTGCCTCACGTACCAAACTCGTGAAAGCAATCCGCGATGCCTATGGCCCCGCGCCAAGATTGGCCGCACCTGGCGATGGCATTGTTCCTGTTCGAGTGTCCCTAACGCGAAAGCCCAAGGTCGAACCACAACTTGATCGTCAAATGCTTCTTGAGTCCCTGATGGAACCGCCTCGAGAACTTGAGAATTCAGCGACAACCCTAAGGAAGGCGGTTTAAGTTATGAAGACTATTGCTATAACCGGCGGAAAGGGCGGATGCGGTAAGACAAACATTGCCGCAAATATAGGAATTGCGATGGCGCAAGCCGGCAAACGCGTAACCGTGTTTGACGCCGACCTTGGCCTTGCTAACCTCGACATCATTTTGGGCGTCCGATCGGAATTCACCCTCCAAGACGTCCTCTCGGGAGACAAGCTCCTGACAGAAATCATCACTCCTGGCCCGGGCGGCGTGAATTTCATCCCCGGTGGATCGGGCGTTAGGTCACTCCTGACAGTCGGTACCAAGAAACTCCAGGTCTTCCTCTCGCAGGTGCCAGAACTGGCCGCGAGTACCGACATCCTTATATTCGACACTGGCGCCGGTATCGACCCCAAGGTGACCTCGTTCCTTAGAGCTTCGGATGAGACCGTTCTCATCACGACACCGGACCCAGCCTGCGTTATCGACTCCTATGCAACAGTAAAAACGCTCCTGCGATTCGACCCGTCGGCGAGAGTGCGAGTAATCCTGAACATGGTGAAGCACGATGCCCAGGCATCCTATGTCTTCGCTAAACTCCAG
>JBBQMJ010000130.1:0-8455 GCA_038328815.1 Fimbriimonadales bacterium
GCGACCCTTTGCCGCATTCCACCGGAAAGCTCATGTATGTCGCGTTCCTCGAAGCCTGCCAAGCCGATGGAAGCCAACAGCTCCCGAGCTCTTTCCGCTCGCTCTTTCGGATTCACGCCTTGCTGCTTCAGCCCGAACTCAACGTTTTTCTGAACTGTCAACCAGGGAAAGAGCGCTCCCTCCTGGAATACAACGGCTCGGTCGGGACCTGGACCGGTTATCTGCTTGTCGTCTATAGTGACCGACCCCGAATCGCCCTTCTCGAGCCCGGCGATAATATTGAGCAGGGTGGACTTTCCACAGCCAGACGGTCCAACAACCATCACCACTTCTCCGGCCGCAACATTGACCGAGACATCAGAAAGGGCTACGACCTCGTGTTCCTCGGATGAGAACCGTTTATTCAGCCCGGCGATTGAAAGGCCCGAACTCAATGATGAGCACCCTTTAGCCTTTGGGCACGGGTGTCCAGAATGCCGGAAAGGTCGAGGTTGGCTTCAGGCAGGTACCCGGCTTGCTTCGCAGCCGAAGCGAAAGTCTGGATGCTGTCCTCATCAGGATCTGCGGTGAAAACAAGTTTCGACCACGCTTCGTCAAGCAGGCTGTCGGGAAGAGCTTTGCCGCTCAAACGCTTGAGCTCCTGATTAACAACTTTCTTAGCGTCTGCGTCATTTGTTTGAATCCAATCCAGGGTTGCCATATGCGCCGCCAGGACCTCGTCAACTATATCTGGATGGGCATCCTCAAAGGCTTTGCGAACGACCAGCACCGTCGTACAGAACTGCCTGCCGGGCCACAAATCACGCTCGTCCACCACCGTCACCGCGCCTACGTCTTTGCGTAAGCGCGAGGCCCACGGCTCTGGGACCCAAGCCGCATCCAACTCTTTTTGCTTAAACAGGGCGAGGATATCGGGGTTCTTTACCGAAATCACTTCGACGGTGCCGCCTTGGTCCTTTGGCTTCATGCCATTCTTCGCCAGGTTGTAACGGCAAGAAACGTCCTGGGTTCCACCGGTCTGTGGAACGGCCACGCGTTTCCCGTCAAGATCCTTAATGCTTGAAATGTTTACATCAGCGCGCCGCACCAGCGACGCGCCACCGAGGCACGCACCGGAAACGATACGAAGCGCCTTTCCCTTCGATTTCAAATAGGTGTTGATCGCGGGGCTTGGTCCGACGAAGCTAAAGTCAAGCTCGTTGGCAAGCAGCGCTTCCATTGCTTCTGGACCCGCATTGACCACTTTCACCGAAAGATTGCAGCCTGGCAGCTTCTCTTTCCATATGCCGTTGGACAAGCCGATCAGGGCCGGAGCATGCGTCAGGTTCGGAAAGTAGGCCACGCGCACCTCCTGCGAGCCGGCGGCCGCGGCTTTTTCCTCCTTATCGTGACCCCAAAGGGTTACAAACGTTAGGAGGGCAATGATAGTAACGGCCGGGATTACAAGGCTGCGCGAGGTCTTCACAGGTTCACTTGCAGAACATGGTACAACAAAAGATGATTAAAATGATCGTCTATATCGATTATTCTGGAACAACTGCCAGCGTTCATTAGCGAATACACTTAGTTTTCGCTAATGCTTTCAAGCCGAGCCAAATACGCTACAAGAGCCCTCCTAGAACTCAGCATCTGCTATGAGCATGGGCCGCTTCGCTTGTCCGAGATTGCCGGGCGTCAGAATATCCCGCTTCCTTTCCTTCAGCAAATCATGGGAACGTTGCGGCTGGCCGGCTTCGTGAACGCCAAGAAGGGGCCTGGCGGCGGGTTCACACTGTCACGCGAGCCGAGCAAAGTTATCCTCGGCGACCTCATCCGCGCGATAGACGGCCCTATTGCGCTAATCAGTTGCGTAAGCGTAACGCGTCAAGCCGAATGCGGGTGTCCAGATCCCGACACTTGTGGTTTGCGTTTGGCTTTCAAGACCGCGCGGGACTCTATGGCCGATGTGTTGGACAACACATCCTACGAAGACATCAGGAAAAGGCACAACGAGAACTTGGCTCGCCTCATAGCTGGGCCATAACTTCTAGAACGTATCGTGTTGAGGCTGAGTGCCTCTCAATGGCCATTAGAATCTGAAAATAGGTTGGGTCGTCGTGGTCTGGGACCACTGCAGATAAAGCAGAAGTTTCGCAAGAACCCGAGTGTCAGCATCTCTCATCTCGTACCGATATGACCATCGGGCACAGATTCAATGGATTAATTACGCCAACGCGGCGCAGAATCCGCCGATCGCACGGGGCCGAATGAAAAACTTAACTTCTTCGCATCGCAAAACTACTCGCAAGACCACAATTGGTCTCAAGCTGGCACTTGGATTTGGGGCAGTCATCGTATTTGGATTCCTTGGTTTCTTTATGAGCGCCAATGCGCTTGGAACTTATCTACAACATTCAGAAACTACAGGCGAGCAAGCACGGAAATGCGTGAATGAGGCCAACGAGGCCATCTCCTACTTTCATCGCATGGACCAAGCTACGATGGGCTATGTCTATACGGGGCAAAAGTCCTATCTCGATCAACGGCTCAGCGTGGACAAGAAAGCCGATGAGACATTCGGCGACCTCCGAAAAGACCTCGCTGTTCTTCCAAATAACGAGGGTCTTCTCAAGGCTTGGGATGATGCCCAGGTCCAGAACGACCAATTCTGCACTCCTGTCGAAGATAAGATCCTCGAATTGATTGACTCGAACAAGCAGACTGAAGCCCGCGCCTTGTACGATTCCAAATTTGTAGCGGCTCTAGAGGGATATACGAAGCTCCAGGACAGCCTGATGACAAAAGTGCAGGCATACAGCAGTCAACTCGACAAGGAAAGTGCATCCAAGGCAAAGGGCACTGTCTTAGTTGGTTGGTGGCTACAGGGTCTGATCCTAGTTGCTTCGCTTACGGTCGCTTTTCGCCTAGCGAGAGGCATTTCGCGGCGGCTGTCGAGAATCTCAAGCGTAGCGTCTGCGATGGCGTTAGGTGATTGCGATCAGGTTCTTGGAGACCTTGGTAGAGATGAGGTGGGTGAAGTCGGGAACGCTTTATCAGGTCTCATCGCCTATCAACATGATATTGCCGATGCGGCAACTGCGATTTCCGGCGGCGATCTGACAATTGATATTGAGCGTAAGTCCGACAAAGACCTGCTCGGAACGGCGTTCCATAGAATGGTCCTGAATCTCCGCCAACTCATTGGCGCCGCGACAAGCAGCGCGAACCAGGTGTTGGACACGAGCAAATCACTCGTGACGGCGTCGGAACAGAGTAGTTCTGCTGCTGCCGAAATTGCAGAGGCAAGCGACACCTTGGCCTCAAGTTCTGCCGAGACTTCGGCAGTTATGCAGCAGTTCTTAGAATCAATCGAATCCGTCGCAGCAGGCAGCGAACGGCAGACGATCGCGGTAGCGGCGGCCTCTCGTGGTTTGGGCCAGGCCATCGAAGCAGTACAAGAAGTGTCATCGTCCGCCCAGGAGATGGCGTCCATCGCGAAAGAGGGTAGTAAGAGCGTCAACAGCACGGCCGGTGCGATGGAGAAGGTCCGCCAGCAGGTCGAAATCTCCAGCGAAAAGGTTCAAATCCTGGATCTGAAGGGAATGGAAATTGGCAATATCGTCGGCGCCATCGAGACGATTGCCGAGCAAACGAACCTTCTTGCCCTGAATGCCGCGATAGAGGCTGCCCGAGCCGGGGAGCATGGTAGAGGATTTGCCGTTGTGGCGGATGAGGTGCGGAAGCTTGCGCAACAGGCGGCTGTTGCAACACAGGAAATTGGCGCGCTCATCGAGGGAGTCCGAGCGACGGTCAAGGAAACGGTTCTGGCTATCCAGGCAACCAACGTAGAAGTTGAGCGGGGAGCGGCGATGAGCCATGAGGCGGGACTCGCTCTTTCGCAAATTGTTGATTCCGCACAAGCAGTTGCGACGCAAGCCACCACGGTCTCAGATCTTGCGCATCAAGTCGAGAGCGTTATGGCGGAGGTCAGCGATGTCGCTGCCGACAATCAACGGGCAAGCGAGGAAATGGCGCGGGGAGCCGACAAGGTATCCGCATCGATTACTACTGTGGCAGCGGTGGGCCAAGAGACGTCTGCTGGTGCCGACGAACTTAGCAAAGGCATTCGGAACGTAGGAGAAGCTGCCATCGAATTGAGCGCCATGAGCCAAGAGCTTCAAGGTTTGGTGCAGAGATTCAAAGTCGAAAGCTCCGCATCCGCAGCCGAAGATTCCTTCTTGAAAGCAGCTTAGTTTCCGAAGATCGAGCTTGGCTAATTCGGCATGATTCTGCCGTTGCTTGTGCCACTCCTACGGCCTCAACGGGATACCTTTGAACTCGACATAGGCCATCTGGCGGATTTTGACGACTAGGGCTGTGATGTCCTGCTTGCTGAGACCCTGAAAGGAGAAATCTTGGGGTGAGAACTTGACCAGACGACCGTAGTCGTCCATATTCCAACTCGCCACAACCCCTTTGTGAAGTTTCCCATCCTTGGTCTTGGCATAGCCGATGAACTCGAACTGCGACGGGTCCAGCGGAATGTCGGCAGAAATCAAGATTTTCCCCGAGTCTTTGCTGTCGCCGATCGTTGCAAAGCCGGATTCAACGGGAAAAGAGCGATAGGCCTTGATTGGGCCGTACGGTACGCCGAGGCGAAGTGAAACCTTGCTCCAATCTGCGGGCACAAAAAGTGGCTCGGAACACACTCCTTGCTTGCCAACCTTCTTGAGCGCAGTGCCTTCGACGTCGGGATCGTGAATCCAGCGCCTCATGGGCATTTCTCTGCCCGGCGCCGTGCGATACGTAATCCAAATCAGCCGCTCGTCGCTCTTTCCCTCCAGCTCGGCGTAGAGGTTTGCGTCAGGGCTCTCTCCCTTCAGCCTTTCGGGCCAAGTTGTCTTGAGGACGCCGTCGAAATCGACGACTACTTGGAGCAATCGAACCTCACTGCCGTCATAAACTGGAGCGAGCAAGTCTTTGTTTGCGAAGACAACATTTGGCTGCTTCGGCAATCCGGGGGGAGACACCTGGTGAGACGCAAGGGCGAACATTATCGCAAGGCAAACCATTTGGGAATTATCGCATGAGGCAGGTTTTCCTCTGCACGCTCAACGAACGAACCGTACTGACCAAGGAGCAATGGATATCAGTTTCTTCGATCGCAGCTTTTCTTGGGTGAGGATATCGATGCAGTCGCCAACGACCGGTGAGATGACCATTTGCTCCGTGTCCGTGTAGTTGGCGAGCACATAAACAGTCTCATGTTCGGTTGAACGCTTGACGCTGAGAACGTCTTCGACGCCGGTCTCAAACAGCTCTTGATCTCCAAAAGTCAGCGCTTCATTAGATTTGCGAACGGCAATCAGGTGCTTATAGAGGTTGAATAACGAATCTGGCTTATCGACCTGCTCGGCTAGGCTACGGCCGTCGTTATCCTTGGAGAACGTCGGATCCCACCAGGGACCGGTGTTCTTGTACCAGAGGGGCGTCCCAGGGGTGTCCAACGTTTCTCCCCAGCGATAGGCTAGCCGGACCGGGATGTCATTCCCATCGGTGCCCCAGCGCCCTTGGCGGCCCAACATACCTAGCTCCTGGCCGTAGTAGATGCTTGGAATACCTCTAAGGGCGAACAGCATGGTGGCGGCCATGCGCTGTTTGATCGGGTCTTTTTCCTCGCTCGCAAAGCGCATCATGTCGTGGTTTTCAAGAAAGTTAAGCTGGATGCGGCCATTGGGAGCGAGGTACCGATATTCGTCGATGCACTTTTCGATGAGGCCCTTCTTGAACGAAAGGAGATTGTTTCGCAAACGGAAGTTGAAAACGGCGTCCGTGGGTGTCTTTTCAAAGATCTCAGTTACTGAACGGACGGAATCCCAGTCGGCCTGTTCGCCGACGAAGAACATGCCTGGGTAATCACGCTTAAGCTCGTCCTCGATGGGCGACCATAGGCCCTTGTAAATGTCCTTGCTGGCGCCCTTCCAATCAAGGTCGTCCATCATGTGGTCGATTCGGAATCCATCGACGCCCTGATCGGCCCAAAATCTCAGGTTTTTTCGGATGGTCTCATGGACGGCGGGCACGTTTAGGTTAACCTTCGTGATTCGAACGGGCGCCTTGTTGTACCAAGGCGGCGCCTTGGTGGGTAGGGGTTTCTCCAAGTAGCTTGCTTCAGTGCCCTTCGGGTCCTTCAGCGCGGCTTGAAACCACTCGTGGCCCTCTGCTACATATTGGGGCTCGATGTCGAGGATGACGCTAATTTTCCTCTTGTGCGCCTCGTCGGTTAGCTTGCGGAAGTCGTCCAACGTGCCAAAGGTGGGATCGACGTTGAACCAGTCGTCCGCGAAATAGTTGTGGTACACCCGCGCTTTGTAGATCGGATTGAGGAGGATCGCCGTGCAACCTAGGCTTTCGATGGTCGGGAGGCCTTCAATGATGCCTTTGAAGTCGCCAATCCCATCTCCATTGCTATCTCGGTAGCTGCGGGGAAAGATTTGGTAAATGACTTGGTCGGACCATGGGTGGTTCTTGGGTGTTTGGTAGGCGCGCATGGCAATGGAAGCGATGAGGGATACGAACATGGCGGGTGAGGCGAGTATACATACGCATTGTCCGTGCATAACTTAGAATCAAAATGGGATCGAACCGCAACCTGCTCGCAGTGCACGGCGTAGTTCCTGGTCATCCATAATTGAGCTGAGCCAATGGCACGAGATAGGGTCCCCACTCCCATGTTGGAAGCGTTCTTGCAGCAGGTCGAAACTCCTGTTGGATCGCTTTCGCCTGTTTGGCTTGACTGGCCCCTGGCTGCTATCACTTTTATCCTAGTTTATATGGCGTTGACGCGCTTCAATCTGGGGATCATTGTTGGGTCCATCAGCAGCTATCTCGTCTTGCAGTATCGGTGGAGCACTCGGAAGAGGCAGCTCAAATTGCAGCCAGCAGAGTTTCAAGCGGACTACGACCGATGGGAAAGGGTCAAGCGGTTGCGCTACCTCTACAAGAACCAGATGTTGCATAATCACGTCCCTGCGCCGGTTCTATCGGCATTGGAACGTGCGGCTCGTGCTTGGCATGACGGAAGGGAAGAGCTTCGTTCTTCGGCCGCATCCGATCCTGAATTGGCCTTGTTGCTTCAGAAGGAAGTCGACGCTATGATGATGGTCGCTGCGTCGGCGGCTCAGCCTGTCGTTTTGTCCGACGAACATGGCCGAAAACATTTGCGCCAGATGGAGCAGGATGCAGACCTTATGAGTCGCATCTGTCGCCGAATCGAGCAGGAAGAGATTTCGTTGGGCCGCCTTGTAGACGCCAGCCAAATGGGCGGTTCGCAACTTTCCCTGCGCGACCGGCTGACTGTGGCCCAGAAAGAGCGGGCGGCCGCAGAGGCCCGCCTCTTCCAGGCGTGGGAAGGATTGGGAAGAGACTGTTTTGATTTCGACACCCTCACCTCAGTTCGCTTTTGCTCACAGTTCCTCTCCCGCTGAGCAGGCGAGGAGTTTTTAGGGAAGAGACTGGATGGTTACGGGAGTTGACCTCCTCCGCCTTCCCGGAGTCAGGCACCTCCTCCTCTCGCGACACGGAGTCGCTCCAAGAGGAGGAGTTGATTGAGATGGGATAGGTTTCGATTTGTCGACCGCCCCCGTCGGCTGCGCCGCCACCCCCGCCTCTTCCAGGCGTGGGAAGGACTGGAAGGGACGGTTTCGGTTTTCGACACCCTCACCTCAGTTCGCTTTTGCTCACAGATCCTCTCCGCGCTGGAAGCGGGAGAGGAGTTTAGGGAAGAGACTGGCTGGTTACGGGAGTTGACCTCCTCCGCCTTCCCGGAGTCAGGCACCTCCTCCTCTCGCGACACAGAGTCGCTCCAAGATGAGGAGTTAAGTTTGGGATAGTTTCGATTGGACACCCTCACCTCAGTTCGCTCGTCGCTCACAGTTCCTCTCCCGCGGAGCAGGCGAGGAGTTTTTAGGGAAGGGACTTGATGGTTACGGGAGTTGACCTCCTCCGCCTTCCCGGAGTCAGACACCTCCTCCTCTCTCGACAGGGAGTCGCTCCAAGAGGAGGAGTTTATTGGAAGGGACTGTTTCGGGTTTGGTCGACCGCCCCCGTCGGCTTTGCCGCCACCCCCGCCTCTTCCAGGCGTGGGAAGGACTGGAAGGGACGGTTTCGGTTTTCGACACCCTCACCTCAGTTCGCTTTTGCTCACAGATCCTCCGCGCTGGAAGCAGGCGAGGAGGTCTTTAGGGAAGGGATGGGTTCGATTCTTACGCTAAAAAGTTAGGCCCACGAATTGCTTCGTGGGCCTAACTTGCTCTCGGAAGCAGTCTAGTTTCGTCTGATCGTCAGGGAAACAGTCTGCGAGTGGACCAAGGCTCCACTCGTTCCCGTGATTGTCAGGGTGTAGGTGCCTCTTGGGCTCGCGGTGACCGTTTTAACCGTTAAGGTGGAGGTTCCTGCGCCTGTGACAGTTGTGGGG
>JBBQMJ010000131.1:0-8449 GCA_038328815.1 Fimbriimonadales bacterium
ACCAAGCGGCGCTCATGGCGCCGACGGAAATCCTAGCTGAGCAGCACCATGCCAATATTTCCAAGCTGTTCGAGCCTCTAGGAATTGAAGTTGCACTATTAGTTGGTAAGCAGACCGCGACGCAGAAGAAGCAGGCGATTCAGAGGACTGAAACTGGCGCTGCCCATGTGGCAGTTGGAACGCATGCGCTTATTCAGGAAGGTGTGAAGTTCGCTAAGCTCGGTTTCGTCGTCATCGACGAGCAGCACCGCTTCGGAGTCTTACAGCGCGCGGCCCTAAGGGATAAAGGAGTGGGGAACCCTGACGTGCTGGTCATGACCGCGACGCCGATACCCAGAACTCTCACAATGACGCTCTATGGCGACCTGGATCTTTCCGTGATTGACGAGCTTCCGCCGGGGCGCAAGCCGGTGAAGACGCATTGGAAACAGCCCTCGGACCGTTCCTCTGTCTATGAGGGGGTCAAAGCGCTGGTGGACCAGGGCCGGCAGGCTTATTTCGTGTGCCCAATGGTGAGCGAAAGTGAGAAGGTGCTCGCACTGGCGGCAGAAGATCTGCACTACCGTTTGCAGCAAACCGAATTCACGAACGAACGCGTGGCATTGCTTCATGGTCAGATGAAGTCCAAGGACAAGGAAGAGGTGATGGAGGCTTTCCGCAAGCATGAGTCCGACATCTTGGTGAGTACGACCGTGATTGAGGTCGGCGTGGATGTGCCCAATGCCTCGATCATGGTCATTGAGGACGCTAACCGATTTGGTCTTTCGCAGTTGCATCAGTTGCGAGGACGCGTTGGCCGGGGTGCTCACCAGAGCTTTTGCATCCTGATTGCCGACGCCAAGAACGACGAGGCGAAGGCTCGCATGGACGCCATCGTCTCTACCACTGACGGATTCAAGATCGCCGAAGAGGATTTGCGGTTAAGGGGGCCGGGTGAGTTGGCGGGGACTAAGCAAAGCGGCAATTTGGACTTCAAGATTGCCGATCTGGTTCTGGACGGCAAGATGTTGGAAGTGGCGCGGCAGGCTGCCATGAAGCTAGTTGATCAAGATCCGGGCTTGAAGCGACATGAGCACCAGGCGTTGCTGGCGCGTGTCTATGAGCGACGAAGCGCGATGGCTGTGGTAACCGTATCGTGAGCATGATTGATCGCTACAACCGGCAGGTGATCCTGAAAGAGGTTGGTCTGGTTGGCCAGGACCGGCTAAGGCGGGCGAAGGTTCTAATCGTCGGTGTTGGTGGTCTGGGCTGCCCCGTTGCGACGTACCTTGCCGCTGCGGGGGTTGGCACTCTGGGACTTGTCGATCCAGATATGGTCTCGCTTGATAATTTGCACCGACAGCCTCTGTACTCGACTGAGGACGTTGGCGAGCCCAAGGCTTTTGTGGCTGGGCGCAGGCTTCGGGAGATGAACCCCGGCGTTGAAGTTCACATTCATTCGGTTGCCCTTGGCCCGGAGAACGCCCAGGAACTCATTCGGGGCTATGACCTCGTTTGCGATGGAACCGATAACTTCGCGGCACGGTACGCGATCAACGATGCTTGTGTGGTTCTGGGCAAGGTCAATGTCCATGCTTCCGTGTTTCAGTTCCAAGGCCAAATCTCCGTCTTCGCGCCTGGCGGGCCGTGTTATCGCTGTCTATTTCCTAAGCCGCCGGTTGCCGGATTTGCGCCTAGCTGCGCTGAAGCGGGCGTGCTTGGTGCTATCGTTGGCGTGATGGGGACGTTGCAGGGGGCTGAGGCGCTCAAGGTTTTGCTTGGCGCTGGGGAACCGCTTATAGGTCGACTCCTGCTGTTTGAAGGGCTGAAATCGACCTTTGATACGATTTCGGTAACGCGTGATCCGGACTGTCCGTGCTGTGGCAAGAATCCCAATCTGGCGTTACTTGACGAATCAATATTGGCGTGCGCGGCGTCGAAGACTTCTATGGCTAATCCGCTGCCGGAAATTACACCTCAGGAGCTCAAAGCTGAGCTTGAAGGAGCCAACCCGCCATTCCTTCTGGATGTTCGTGAACCTGAGGAACTAGCGATTAGCGCGTTTCCGCAGTCTCTGAACATCCCTGTTGGCGAACTCATGGAAAGGCACACGGAACTCGATCCTGGGCAGAAGATCGTGGTCGTGTGCCGCTCTGGCGCACGCAGCGCGAACGCTACCAGCTATCTGATCCACGAGGGGTTCCGGGATGTAAGGAACTTGTCCACGGGGATCAACGGGTGGGCTCGGGATGTTGATGCGGGGATGGTTGAGTATTGAGGCGTTAAGGCGTTGGGGCGTTGAGGCGAATACCTTAACACCCCTAAAGCCTTAAGACCTCAATTCACTTCGTCTGCAACAGTGCTTCGGTGACCGCTGAGGTTACTTCTGTCGAATCTGGCTGCGTCTTGGGGTTGTAGCGCTTTACGATCTTGCCGTCGCGGCCGATTAGGAACTTCGCGAAGTTCCATTCGATGTCATTGTGCCGATCGGAGTTCGCGAGCAACCACGTGTACAGAGGGTTGATGCCGTCGCCTTTCACCACGATCTTTGAGAACATCGGGAAGGTGACGTCGTACTTGGACGTGCAGAACTGTTTGATCTCGGTGTTGCTGCCGGGCTCTTGCTGGCCAAATTCGTTTGCTGGGAAACCGAGGACCTCAAAGCCTTTGTCTTTGTTTTCCTTGTAAAGCTTTTCTAAAGCCTCGTACTGAGGCGTGTTGCCGCAGAAGCTGGCTACGTTGACGACCAGGAGGACCTTGCCTTTGAAGTTGCTGAGCGGAACTTCTTTGCCGTCGATGTCCTTCATTTTGAAGTCGTAGAACGACTTTGCGGCCGTCGAATCTTGCGCTGGTGCGCTTGCTGGCGTCTGCATGGCAGTGACTTGTCCTTGACAACCGATGGTGGCTGCCGCTGCGAGTATTCCGAGAATTATCATTTTCATTGCTCCCTCTTTATCGAATACGAAGAATTATTTTAGTTGGGTGGCAAGTCGATACAAAATGTGCGCGTAAATTCGGCTTGCCTTAAACAAATGCTCAACTCTTAACCTTTCGTCGGTCTCGTGAGCCTTGCCATCGCCTTCCCAGCACGTGCCGATGCTGACCGTGTTAGGAATTGCTCTGGCGTAGGTTCCGCCGCCCATTACTTCGGGCTTTTTGTCGTCGCCGGTTTCCTCTTTGTAGACCTCGCAAATGGTCTTCACCAGGGGATGATCGAGAGGGAAGTAGAGGCCCGGGCTGTCGCTGAAATGTTCAAGCTTCCAACCGCTCTTGAGGGTTGCGAGATGAGCTTCAACCTTGCTTTTGACATCGGCGCCTTTCCATGTCACCGGGTATCGCACGCTGTATGCGATGTGGAGGCGGCCGCTTTCGGTTGTGAGGACTCCTGGGTTGGAAGTTAGATCTTTGCTCTCCTCGTCTCGGCCATGGATGCCTAGTCCCTGGCCGCTGATTTGCATCGCTTGAAACAGCTCTTCGAAGTAGGTTTCGGTGCTGAGCGGGGCGATCTCCATTAGGAATCTGAGGAGCCTAGTTGCTGCTGAGTCACCAAAGAATGGTGCGGCGCCGTGGGCCGCTTTGCCCTTGGCAAGGATGCTGAGAACGTCACCATCCCATTGGTAGGTGACGTTGGCGTCCCATTTGTCGGCCAGTTTTTCGTCGACATGCTTGCGGGCGGCTTGCGAGACGCGGAGGCGGCCTTTGCATTCGTCGATGACGATGTTGATCCTTTGCCCGCCGGTTACTTCCAGAAGCTCGACTTCGCCTTTGACGAGCGGAATCGATGTGGTTATGCTGGCGATGCCCTTTTCACCATGGATGAGTGGCCAGCCGGAGTCGGGCGCGACACCAAGGGTTGGCGCTTCATCGACTTCCATGTAGTGGTGGACGCAGGCGAAACCGGACTCTTCGTTGCAGCCGAATATCTGTCGGATTCTGACGCCGAGGTCGGGGACGCATTCGTTAATGGCGCGGATTGCATAGAACGAAGCCATCGTCGGGCCCTTGTCGTCGGTCGCGCCACGGGAGTAGATGTAACCCTCGTCGATTTCTGCTCCAAACGGGGCATGTTTCCAACCTGGGCCGACGGGAACGACGTCCAGGTGACCCAGGGAAGCGACCATCTTCTCGCCGGATCCGATCTCTGCGTAGCCGATGTATCCGTCCAGGTCCGTAGTCTTCATGCCGAAGCCTTTGGCAAGGTCCAGGGCTAGGTCTAGCGCCTTCCGGTTTTCGGGGCCGAAGGGGGCGTTGGGGAGCGCCGGAGCTTCAAGGGAAGGGATTTGAAGCATCTTGACGGTGTCCCGCAAAAGGTCGTCTTCATGGGCACGCAGCCAGTCCTGGATGCGGGTAACGGTTGGGTCGGCCATGGGGCCAAGGTTACCAGGGCCGACGCTGGCCTCGCCCTCCCACCCCAGGAACGTTTAGGAAAACGCTCCCTCCCGCCACCGTCGGCCCGGAAGGTGGTCGGGACTAATCCACGAGACACTCGTACCTGTTAATATCTATTCTATGATCAGATCAGCGGCTGACTTGATATCTGAACTTGCTAAGGCAGGTTCTGGTAGAAATAGATGGCGCGCCTTCGAAGAGGCCCTCTTACATTGGAGACATGTACGAAGGACTAGCACACAAACTGCTCGCAGTGCCATTTCCAGATGACTTGGAACTCAATCTCGTGGAAGGCGTACTTGTCAGAGATAACGGCATACACTCCGACCAGAAGGACCTCATTCTGATTCGAGGCAAAGCAGGACGGTTGCCATATGCAGAGCATTACTTGGTGCCTATTTGGGAGGCTATTGCAGTTTTTGAAGTTAAGAAGAGGTTTACCCTCGAATTGATGAACGAATACTTTGCAAAGACAGCGGGAATGTCCCAATTATTTCGCGAATATCCGCTTCGAGAGATTTCTTCAGATGACGCGATTGCAAGATGCCGTGGATACAGGCCAAGATTTGAACCTGAGCCTATTGGCTACTGTGCAAGCGAGGGTGTCCTGCGCTCCAATCTTGAGGAAGATATTTCGTTGCCTCTTCGGATCGGCATTGGTTTTCAAGGTCCTGCGAAGTGGTCAACTTTTAGGCGTCAATGTGAGAAGACGATTTCAGAAACGATTATCGCTGCCCACCTCCATCAGCTACCAACCTTGGTTGTCAGCGGAAACCACGCTCTGGTCAAGACCAACGGCTCACCGTATTTTGTTCCAACAAAGGAAGACCTCTATATTCCTTACGCAACGACTCATGGAAATCCCTGGCTCTTTATTGCGAAAATTATTTGGGAAAGGTTGATCGAAACAGAAGGCTATAGGTGGACCGTTTACAGCGACGACGATGACCCAGAATCGCTGCTGCCACTCTGCGCCCTTTCTATGCCTGAATTTTCTTATGTGCCGGTAGTTGCTATCTGCCAAAATTACACCTTCGGATGGCTACCAAGGTATCCAGTGAACCCGTACCAATAACAGAGAATATTTTTTGCATTATTGGTTGCATGACTTTCTTGAACACGTCTTGGTATCCGGTTGCGGACCCATCTGTCATTGAGGCACTAGGTGGGGAAACGGGAGTCGAGACGGTGTCAGCTGAACTCATCCAAACCGCTCGTTTTCGGCAGGGTTGGCATGATTCTGAAATGGTCATATACCAAGTCTTTCCGGAACTGATCTCAATCTTCAAGGACGGCAAAGGATGGTTGCTAAATGATCAATTCAATCGTGGACAGCGACAATTAGTCAAAAGGGAATCCAAGTCAGGCCCGTACCGTGCCCTGCACTTGGTAACGAAAGGGTCTCAAGTGCTTGGTTGCTATGGCTATGAGATTCCATCGGAAGGCGCCGGTGCAACCTACGAGGGACTGCGCGTTACCTTGCATGCTGATACGATTAAGAGGTTCCAATTAGAAACGGATGATGTCTGAAATTATATATTTGAGTTTTGTTCTCAGCCCGTGCCAAATTGATCATTAGCCAGGCCCTGTTAACATCAGCCTTGCTTCCTGTTAGTACTTGTGAGCCGATTGCAAAGAACAATCTGCTAAAGTATTTGCCCTGCCGTAAGCGCGGGCGCGTAATTTTTGTACAATTGAAGCATGAAATCGGTTTGCCCAACCCTGTTCTGCCTTCTAGCGATGTTCCAGCATGCGCTCTGCCAGGCTCCGACTAAACCTAACCCTACTCCCCGAAAGTCATCTGTGGTTCAGCTTGACTATCTAAGACCCCAGGAGCTTTATGAGCGCTACCATGACTCCGTTGTAAAGGTTGTAACGGACAAGGCGACGGGCACTGGATTCTTCTTAAGAGATGGTCAGACCATCATTACTTGCTACCACGTGATCGACGGAGCGAAGCAAATTGATATCCAAGGGTCAAAAGGCGAAAGGTGGTCGACTTCCTCGTGCTGGCTGGACAAAAAGGCTGATCTCGCTATCCTCCAACTTTCATCAAAGACTGATAGGCACCCGATTCACCTTGCAGACTTCTTAGCCGTAAAGCCTGGAATTGAAGTCACGGTAATTTCCAACCCGTTGGGATACTTAACTGATTCTGTATCCACTGGCGTTGTTAGCGCGAGAAGGTTAGAGGATGATGTGGAATTAGTGCAGTTCTCAGCTGCGGTTAGCCATGGCAGTAGCGGTGGACCGGTCCTAAACGCCCAAGGTGAAGTCATTGGAGTTGTTCAAGCGAACATTACGAACGGACAGTTCCTTAACCTTGCTATCGCTGAACCCCCAATTCACCGGCTCTTGGAGCGTGATTCCGTTCCGATCTCGGTCGTCTTCGACGAGGCTGCTAAGGTACAGGCGATTTCTGAGGAGAAAACAAGGGCTGAAGAACAAAAGCGACAGTCTGAAGAAAACGATAAGAAGGCAGCGCATGACGCGCTCGCCCGCGAAGCGAAGGCAAAACTAGATGCTTTGATGAGTACCGATTCGGAGAACCGTGCGAAGCTGGCTCATCTAGAACGAGACTTGAATGAACTGGAGAGCAATCTGGCCACCGCAAGGGGAAACCGGGAGATAGCTGATTCGAACGTTACGATCGCAGTTCAGAACGTAGAAAATGCTCGGGACTATCTTGCCCAAATGCAGCGTGGGTTGGAGCAGGCTGAGGCAGTCCCAAACAATGCTGCTGCATGCGCGGTTTGGGGCTACAACGTTGGACGTGCCAGACGGGCGCTTGCCGATAGACAGAATGAACTTAACAAGTATATCGCCCAGCGGGGCCAGCTAAGTGCAAGCATCATCGAGGCCGAAAGCATTGAGGCGAGGATGAACGATTCTCGCAATTCATTGAAGAATGCCTTCGCGTTAATTGCAACGCAGATCGAAACTATAAAATTGAGCGTCCCTGAGGTCCTGGATAATCAACCAGTTTCCCCGAATCCTGCTGTGGTCAGTTCTGGGACGCAACAATCAGTCAGTCAAAAGGAGGATTCTCTAGAAGCTTATATGGCTTCAAGTGAGCCTAAATTCATGGACGGGATCACCCTTGAAGTTCAAAACGGAAAACTGAGAGTGACGAGCTGTGCCGCAGATTCAAGGTTTCTGAAAAACGACGTGATCCTTGCTATTTCTCCTATGAATACGGACGAGGAATCTGACTTTAGGATGATGAGCACTATCGGTGACTTGAAACGTGCCATCCAAGATAGGAAGGGAAGCCTTGTCAGAGTCAAGATCGAAGGTAAGTCAGGTACTCGAACAATATCCGTTCAGGTCAAGTTGGTAGGGAATTCTTAGAATTACATCTGACTCGGTAACCGTTGGTACGGTAATGGCGTGAGTAATTCACCTCCGTGGATTACAATTCCGCTCGCGATCATTGTGATCTACGTCTTTTGGCGCTTCTATCGCTACTCGACTTATGGTGACTGAACTTCCGCCTTATCAACGTATTCCGGAGGAGCGCTCGCTCGAACGGCTTATCTGTCTTTACCATTGGGATGACGTGGATGTGATTGGGCCAGACGTAGTGGGGATTCTGAGGTATCAACGTAGAAAATTTGAACTCGGTGCAAAGACGATGAATAAGAACGCAACCCAGGGCAATACGCCATCTGAACTGATCGACTCCCGGATCATGGAACTGGGCGACTGGCGCGGGACGACTTTGGCGCGTGCTCGTGAACTTATCAAGCAGGCTGCCCCCGATGTCGTTGAAGAGTGGAAGTGGAACGTGCCGGTTTGGTCGCATCACGGGATCATCTGCACCGGGGAGACCTACAAGACCGCGTTTAAGCTGACATTCGCAAAAGGCGCTTCACTCAGCGACCCAACAGGGCTATTTACCTCAAGCCTTGAAGGGAAGGTCAGGCGGGCGATTGACTTCCGCGAAGGTGGCGCGCTCGATGAAGACGCGTTCAAGGCGTTGATTCGCGATGCGGTGGCTTTGAATTCGGCTAAGTAGTCGGTGGCAGGTACGGGACATCTTGGATGGTGTTCGTCGTGGAGAGGCACGCTTTGTCGTGCC
>JBBQMJ010000132.1:0-8327 GCA_038328815.1 Fimbriimonadales bacterium
AGCTGGGAAAGTTTTGTTGGCGACGCGGACGCAGCATACAAGTTCTTGACTTCTCAGCCTGAAGTCGACCCTAAGAAGGTCGGGATTTTGGGGCACAGCGAGGGCGGGCTTATTGCGCTGTCGGTCGCCCAGACCGAACACCCGGACGCCCTGGTGCTAGGCTCAACCGCAGGTCGAGATTTAGGCGCCGTGATCATTGAACAGATAGGCCAAGGCTATTCCGCGCAGTTCACAGATGCCGCGACTCTTAAGAAGCGTGTTGCCGAAGTCACCAAGACCATCGACGTTGTGAGAAAGACCGGGCAGGTTCCGAGCGATATTTCGAAAGAGATGGCGCCCCTGTTTCCCGCCTACGCCTCGAAATATCTGCAAAGTATCTTCACGATCGACCCGGCGAAATTAGCCGCCAACGTGACAGCGCCTGTGCTTGTCATTCAGGGCGATAAGGACATACAGGTGTCGCCAACTGCGGATGCGCCTAAGCTCGTGGCGGCGTTGCCGAAAGCCACCACCGAGCTGTTCCTCATTCCAAACGGGACACATGTCTGGCGCCAGTGGGTCAACAAGCAGGAGCCTGGATTCTCCGGGAAGCCGATAGTCGAGGCGCAGGACAAGGTTGCCGCTTGGTGCGCGGAGCATTTGAAGTAAGGGAGTATTCGGTATGCGGAATGCTGTAGGCCGGATAGAGACCGTTCTATGCATTCTGCATTTCCGCATACCGCATCCGTAACAACTCCCAACCCCTTCCGCGTATTCTCAATCCATGAAGCTTCTATTCATTGGCGGAACCCGCTTTGTGGGCATGCATATGGTTTCGGCGGCGCTAGCACGAGGGCATGAGGTCACCTTGTTTCATCGAGGGAGCACGGGCCCTGACCTGTTCCCAGGCGTCGATACAATCTTAGGTGACCGAACGAAAGACCTTGGTCTGCTTCAAGGCAAAACCTGGGACGCAGTTGTCGATTCGTCGGGCTACGAACCGGCGACGGTTGCTGCTTCCGCAGAGGCACTCAAGCCGCTTGCGCCTGTCTATTTGTTCGTCTCGACAATCAGCGTCTACGAGCCGAGCGAAACTCCTATAAGAGAGGACGATGCTTTACCGCCCATTCCAGATGGAATGCCCCTGACCGGGGTGACTGGCGAATCATATGGCCCCCTAAAGGTTTTGTGCGAACAAGAGGTTGAGCGCGTGTACGGCGAGAACGCCTTAATAATGAGACCTGGGCTCGTGGTAGGTCCTGGGGATTACACGGATCGGTTCACCTACTGGCCTCTGCGGATGACGCAGGGAAATGAGATTCTGGTGCCAAACCGCCCAGATCAACCTTGGCAGATGATTGATGGCCGCGACCTTGGCGAATTCGCGATTCACCTCCTTGAAAGTGGCGCGCGAGGCGTGTTTAACGGGGTTGGGCCCGCTTCTAAGAAGACGATGGTCGAATACCTTGAAGAGACTCGGCGTGCCGCGAACCCTGACTGCAAGCTCGTACTGGTGGAGGAGGCGTTCTTACAGGAACGCGAGGTCCAAGAGTGGGTGGATTTGCCCTTCTTCCTTTGGAGTTCGAGCGGGCCAAAGTCACTGAATGTGGACAATTCGAGGGCCCTACAGAACGGGCTCACGTTGAGGCCCGTTGGCAATACCGTGAGGGACTTATTGGCGTGGAAGGCTGGACTGGCAGACCCTTCAGGGCTCACCACTGGAATGACCAAGGAAAGACAGGATGAGTTGCTGGCCGAGTGGCGGGTTTCGAGTTCAAAACGTTAGAGAAACTAACGAAAAATGTCATTCCGAACTCTGTGTGAGGAATCTAGATGGAGTCGCTGTTTGGTGTCGCAGAATCCACCCGTTGGCTAAACCGGGCCAAATATGAAGTTCCCTCAGGGTTCCTCACACGGAGTTCGGAATGACAGCTAAGGGCAGTCCCTCAGCGTCCATTCGGCAGCGGAACCCGAGGATGGCGTCCCTACCAAGTGGCCTCCAATTAGCGTAGAGTTACATCGTGAGTACTGGCAAGCTGGTTGTGGCGGTGACGGGGGCGAGTGGGGCGATTTATGCGCAGCGTTTCCTGCAGCAGGCATCACTCGTTTACGACGAAATCTTTCTGACCCTGAGTGACCAAGCTGTCCAAGTAGCCAATACGGAACTTGGCGTGCATCTTTCCCGCCACGAATTCTCCACCCTGGACTGGCTGGGTGAAGAAATCAAGAACATCAAGCTCCTGAACTCCAAGGACTACTTCACACCGCCTGCCAGCGGGTCGTTTCTCCACGACGGAATGGTGATTGTCCCGTGTTCGATGGGTACTGCTGGGCGGATTGCTAATGGGATTAGCGATGACCTTGTAACACGTGCGGCGGATGTTTGTTTGAAGGAGGGGCGCAAGCTGATTCTAGTGCCCCGTGAGATGCCGTGGAACCTAATCATGCTGCGCAACCTCACTCAGCTTGCTGAGGCAGGGGCCACGATTCTTCCCGCTTGTCCAGGTTGGTACCAGAAGCCCGCGACGCTCGAGGATCTGGCAGACACGGTGGTAGCGCGGATTTTGCAGAATTTGGGAGTTCCACAGCCGAATGCCAAGCAGTGGATGCTTGATGAGTAGGGCCTGTCATTCCGGACGCAGGCACAAACCATCCTGCGACTACGCCGGAACCTAAACGCTGATGAAGATTGTCATTGCCGGCGGGAGCGGGTTTATTGGGCGTGCTTTGGCGCTCAGGTTCAAGGTTGCGGGATGCGAGGTCGTCATCCTTTCTCGTTCCGGGAAGGGTCCCGGCGAAGTCCAGTGGGACGGCAAGAGCCTTGGTCCTTGGGCCTCGGAATTGGAAGGGGCCGCGGCGGTTATCAACTTATCTGGCGAACCGGCGATCTTGCGATGGACGCCGGAGAATAGGAAGAAGATCCTAAATTCCCGCGTCGACAGCACGCGCGCCATTGGCAGCGCAATCATGAACTGTAAGGAGCCGCCTAAGGTATGGGTCAACGCTTCGGCGGTGGGATATTACGGCGACACGGGCGACCGGCTGGTTGACGAATCGGCACCGCCAGGCGACGATTTCCTCGCTGGCGTCTGCAAAGCATGGGAAGCAGCAGTTGATGAATTCAAGACTCCGGCAACTAGGAAAGCCATCGTGCGCGTCGGGTTTCCAATCAGTTTGGACGGCGGTGGGCTCCAGCCCCTCGTCAAACTCACCAACCTCTTCCTAGGCGGCCAAGCAGGATCGGGCATGCAATATCTGCCATGGGTCCACATCGACGACCTCACGGCGATCTTCCAAAACTGTGTTGAGAACGAGAAGGCGCCTCAGATCGTAAATGGAGTAGGGCCGAACCCGGCGCCCAACAAGGATTTCATGAAGGCGCTAAGGATGGCTTTAGGTAGGCCTTGGTCTCCACCGGCGCCCGCTCCAGCAATGCGGATTGTTGGCGCACTGATAGGTATCCAGGTCGACCCAGTTTTGGCAAGTTCACGGGTGGTTCCAACCGAACTGATTAAGAGCGGATTCAAGTTCAAACACCCCGTCTTGGAGGAAGCCCTGGCCGACCTTTTCAGGGCCAGCGAGAAAGCACGCCGTTAGGTACAATTCACTTACCTTTTAAGTTCTATGCGGCCTAAAAAACCAGCCTGTGTTGCCGCTCCAACTGAATTCATATGCAAATTACACGCGAAGACCTCAATCCCTGCACCATTAAGTTGGCCATCGTCTGCGACCCTGCGGAGGTCCAAGAGGGATATTCCCGCGCTTACAAACAGCTTTCAAAGAAGATCAAGCTGCCTGGTTTTAGACCCGGCCATGTGCCGCGCAACATCCTGGAAACGGTGATCGAAAAGGACAGCCTTAACGAAGCTGCGGCCGAGAACATTGTCAAGGAAGCCTACAAAGCGGCCCTCACCAAAGAGGACATTAAGCCTGAGGCGACGGTTCGCCCGGTTGTTGAGCTCACTAGTATTGTGGAAGCGGAGCCGAAGTGCGAATTTACCGTCAAGGTGTCACTGCCACCGCAAGTGGAGCTTGGCGATCCAAAAGGCCTCGCAGTTGAGATGCCGCCCGCAGTTGTGACCGACGACGAAGTTACGTATCAGATTGACGAGCTACGAAAGCGCCGATCGACAAGGGAAGCAGTAACTGACAGAGGCGTGGAAGTTGGCGACGTCTGTGTCGTGAACGTGAAGGTTGATGGCGACAAGGAAGAAGGCCGTAACTTCATGACCGTGGCTGGCCAGACATTCCCACAGCTCGACGAGATTCTTGCCGGCATGAAGGCTGAAGAGATCAAGCACGTCGAAATCACTTTCCCAGAGAACTTCCAAGAGAAGGATTGGGCCAAGAAAAAGAAGCAATGCCAGCTCACGGTCAACTCAATCAGTTCCGTGAAGCTGCCGGAATTGAATGAAGAGTTCGCCAAGACCCTTGAGATTGAAAGCGTAGAGGACCTTAAGGTTCGGATTCGAACCGCGATGGAAGAGGTCAAGAAGGAAGCGGCACGCGAGATCGTGACCGACCAGCTTATCGACGCTCTTCTTGAGCGCAGCAAGGTGGAAGTCCCCGACGGCATGTGGGAATCGCTGGCCGAGCGTCGCCTTTATGAGGTTGCCGAAGAGCAACGCCAAGCCGGAAAGAGCATGGAAGACTATGCGAAAGAGAACGGCATGACCATTCCTGAGTTCGTCGAAGCTTGGAAGCAGAAAGCGAAATTGTACGTTGTGAGAGCTTTAGTCATCAGAGATGTGTTCTCAAAGGAGAAGATGTCGCTCTCCAATGCCGATCTAAATAAGGAGCTTCACGGCATGGCCGGAGAATACGAGCTCAAACCGGAAGAGATGCTCAATTTACTTAAGCGAAACGAGGCGATGGAGGAACTCCATTTCAGGGCAATTTCCAGGAAGGTTTCAGATTTCTTGATCGAACACGCTGCATCGAAGGTTCCCGCTGGGGCTAAGGCCTAAAGTTGGGACTTAAGACGCAACAACGACCAGACAATACAAGTAGGAGAAGCTAGGATGGGTGTTCCTTACGTAATAGAGCAGACAGCAAGAGGCGAGCGAAGTTATGACCTTTGGTCAAGACTCCTCAAAGACCGTATCGTATTTCTTGGCACGCCGGTGGACGACTATGTGGCGAACCTAATCGTCGCCCAACTCCTCTTTCTGGAAAAGGAAGATCCTGATAAAGATATCGATTTCTACATCAATAGCCCTGGTGGCTCGGTTAGTGCAGGTCTTGCCATCTACGACGCGATGCAAATCATCAAACCGGACGTGGCGACAATCTGTGTAGGACAAGCAGCTTCCATGGGAGCTGTTCTACTCTGCGGAGGCGCTGCCAAGAAACGATATTGCCTAAAGCATGCACGCGTAATGATCCACCAGGTCAGCGCAGGATTTCAGGGAACGACCGCGGATATTAATGTCCAGGCCGCTGAAATCAACAGAGCGATGGATACCTTGATGAACATCATTGCGAAGCACTCGGGCAAGGACGAGGCTAAGGTTCGGAAGGATGTTGATCGCGATTACTTTATGTCAGCGGAAGAGACGGTAGCGTACGGAATTGCAGATAAGGTTCTGGAATCCGGTGTACGCTAAAGTATACGGAGCGTGAATGGCTAAGACACTCGAACGAAGAGACCAGTGCTGCCTATGTGGCAAAACGAAGGAGCAAGTAAAGAAGCTCATCGTTGGCCTGCATGGAGCTGTGTGCTCGGACTGTATCGACCTGTGCAACGATATCCTACACAACGAAACGGATCGAGGTCTTCCTCAGGGTCCTGCAGTTGTAAGGCCTACGGTTACAAGCAGCGCGGATTACGCGGTGCCCAAGCCAAAGGAAATAGTAGGGTTCCTCGACGGCTATGTCGTCGGTCAGGAGCACGCAAAGAAGGCCCTTTCGGTCGCCGTGTACAACCACTACAAGCGAATTACCGAGCGAGATGACGACGACGGAGTGGAGTTGCAGAAGAGCAACATCCTTATGGTCGGTCCTACCGGATCGGGCAAAACCCTCCTCGCCCAGACGCTTGCTCGAATGCTCAATGTCCCGTTCGCGATTGCCGATGCCACCGCTCTTACCGAAGCCGGTTACGTTGGCGAAGACGTCGAAAACATTTTGCTCAAGCTGTTCCAAGCAGCGGAAAGTCTGGACCCTCGCAATCCCAAGGCTCTCTGCGAGCGGGGAATCATCTACGTTGACGAAATCGACAAGATCGCCCGAAAGAGCGACAACCCTTCGATTACCCGAGACGTGAGCGGCGAAGGCGTCCAACAGGCCCTCCTTAAGATTCTTGAAGGCACGGTTGCCAACGTTCCGCCCCAAGGCGGCCGCAAGCACCCGCAGCAGGAGTACATCCAGATCGACACGACGAACATTCTGTTCATCTGTGGCGGCGCTTTCGAAGGCATCGAAGATATGATTCGACGCCGCATGAAAGAGAACACGATGGGCTTCCGCTCCAACCCGGACCAGAAGAAGGACCAAGAGGTTAACATCCTCCGCAAGACCCTCCCCGAGGACCTGCTGAAGTTTGGCCTAATCCCAGAATTCATCGGCCGACTCCCCGTCATCGCGACGCTGGATCCGCTGGACGAGGAAACCCTTGTCCGCATCCTCAGCGAGCCGCGAAACGCGATTCTCAAGCAGTACGCCAAGTTCTTCGATCTCGACGGAGTCGAGCTCATCGTGGAACCGGCAGCTCTTGGCGAAGTCGCCAGGGAAGCGCTGAAGCGCAAGACAGGCGCCCGTGCCCTGCGAGCCATTATCGAACAGGTGATGATGGACGTAATGTACGAAGTGCCGAGCAGCGTCGATGTGAAGCGCGTCGTCATTCCGAAGGGCGTCATTGAGGAGAGCATTGCTCCTGTGTTGATGACCGAAGAAGATATCCGCAAGGCCAGCTAAGTCTTCCTTTGAACAAGCCCCGTTCGCATTGCGAACGGGGCTTTCTGTCTTATTGAAGTCACCCAGGTGAAATGTGTGGTTGACGTGCTCCCCAAAAACTGAGCCATTTTGGGCTTGGAATTGGTATTTTGGAATCGGAAGGTTTGCGCTTCCATGGCGTTTTCAGTTCGACTTACTTTCTCTCGGGCCTGACGCTCCAAACGCAATTAAGGCAACGCTCTGATTGGCTTTGCATTGCTTGGCATAGCTTTGCATTGTCCAAGGTAAGAGCGGATTAGTTGCCCCCCGTTAATGCCCGGGGTCGTTCGTGCCGGTTTAAACCGAAATCGATTCGTCGATAACTGATGACGCGCTGGCTGGCGCTTGCATCCGGTTTCCGTGTTGTCAAAGAGGTGGTTGGCTTTTGCTTTCCGAGTGTATAGACGGCTATCGATTTGCGCCGTATCTGTAGTGGGGACCGGATTAGAGAGGAGACCGGCTCGTCTGGTGTGGAAAGTGTCCCTCCAGGCTTTGACGAGGCTTAGTTATTCGCAGGACTGGCCCTCGGAACGGCGGCACGAGCCATCCCCCGCCTACTCGCTCGATGTAGCTACCCGGACGCCCGAGACGAACATTGGGCGGCGACGGTTTTCGACCCTATCTCTTCTGCCGCCGGGACGCTTATTGAACACGTTGGTCGCCGCATTAGCATTGGGGCGCTTTAACTATTGGGCCCGATGGAACCATGTGTTGCACGAATTATGAAACATCTGAGACATGTGTTGAAGGTTAACGCATGGTTGAGTCTTTAATGCGCGGGCCGGGCATGAGGTGGTGGGGATTAGACGTTTGAGCGCCCTTAGCGGTAGGACCCTTTAGGCGTTGGGCGGGCCGGTTAGCGGCCCACACGTCTAGGGGGTAAGCATATGGGGACTGCAAGACCCGCTTCAGGCTTTAACACCTCGGGCTTGTGCATCGCTGTGGTGAGCGAAGGCTGAGGCATTTCAAGTGATCCAGGGTATATTTCGCCCCTTCAGGGCTTACAACTGCCGGCTAGTGACCCAGGGCGTTGCCCCGGGCTATCTTATTTCGGCCCTTCAGGCCTCCGGAGCAGCCCAACGTCATGGGGTGTCAGCGCGGGATCGCGGAATGCCGGTGTGAGCGAGGATGTTTTTCATGCATAAGTCTTGGACACTCGGGCTGGTGCATCGCTGTGGTGAGCGAAGCCTGAGGCACTCAAATTCTTCGCGTTGGGCTGCCGCCATGCTTTCTGGCACCCTTCCAGGGTGCGGTTTGGGTGGACTGGACCCGGGGTCTTTGACCCCGGGCTATTCTCTGAGACCCCTCTGGGGTCATGTGGCGTCGGGAAGAAGGATATGAGCTTCCTATTTGAGCTGTATGCGGTAAGTGGCGGCTAGACGCCATTCTCCTCGGTTGCCCATATTAACTCGGTA
>JBBQMJ010000133.1:0-8163 GCA_038328815.1 Fimbriimonadales bacterium
TCCCATCATGCGGCTGCTGTCTCGCTGACCCTTTCGTTAATCATCTTTGCCGCCGCACCATCGATTGCTCGTGGAATGCTGGACGGCAAGCCGGAAATCGTTTACGAAACGGTGTGGCTCATCCGCGCGCTGTGCGTCACGGAAATCTTCTTCGCCTACGCCATGGTGGCAATTGGCGCAATGCAGGGTGCCGGTGACACGGTCCGGCCGATGTGGATTTCGATCATCTGCATGTGGGGCCTACGCGTGCCGTTGGCGTTTATCCTTGCCATTAGTTGCCATCTTGGTGCCCCGGGGGCTTGGATTGCGATGTCCGCTAGCCAAGGCGCTCAAGGTGTCGCGTCATTGATCGCATTCAAGCAGGGCGCCTGGAAGACGGTCAAGGTCTAGGGCCATTCAGGATTAGGTCGGTCATGTCGATGACATGGCGCGCCTCCTTCACGTCATGAGCACGGATGCAGGCTACTCCGGCTTTCTGCGCGATGACGTGGGCGACCAAAGTCGCTTCAAGGCGCTCTTCAATGGGTAGCGGATCGCCGTTCGGGTTGGCTAGTCGACCTAGAAAGCTTTTTCGACTAACGCCGATCAGGACCTTATATCCCGTTTCCACAAAGGCCTCGAGGTTGCGCAGCAGTTCAAGGTTGTGTTCAACCGTTTTCCCAAAGCCAAAGCCAGGGTCGATCCAGATGTTGTTAGAGTCTATGCCTTCGGAGTTTGCATAAGCGGCGCGTTCCAGCAGGAAGTCGCGAACTTCGACGACGACGTCTTGGTAGGTCGGGTTCTTCTGCATGGTTTGCGGGGTGCCTTGCATGTGCATAAGGCAGACGTGGCACTGCGCTTCCGCGCAGACCTTTGCCATTTCAGGGTCCCTGAGGGCAGTGACGTCATTGATCATCCAAGCGCCGTTGTAAAGCGCCCGCTTGGCAACAGCTGCCTTGCTTGTGTCAATCGAAAACCTTGTTTCCCGAAATGCTAGGACGCTGGTGAACGGGTACAGCCGGCTCAGCTCCGTTTCTTCGGTCAGAGGCTCAGCTCCAGGACGAGTGGACTCGGCTCCGACATCAATAATGTCTGCGCCGTCGGCCATCATGAGCATCGTGGCGGCCAAGGCCATTTCCGCAAGCGGTTTGCCATCCTCGAAGAAGCGCCCGCCATCGCTAAAGCTATCAGGCGTCACATTAAGAATGCCCATCAACAGCGGCTTAGCCACTGTTCACCTTGACGGCCCTGTAACTCCTCCTCTTGGAGCGACTCCGTGTCGCGAGAGGAGGCGCTGGATCGACTCCGGTCTAGACGGAGGAGGATAATCCGGAAAGTTGTACCCGTTGGTCATTGGGCACCGGAACCTCCTCTGTGGCCAGAGCGACCTCTCCTCCTCCCGCCAGAGCGGCAAAAGGAGAAGTTAAGCCAGCGCAAAAAACCCCTCGCCCGTTTCCAGCGCGGAGAGGGCCCCTGAACGAAGGCAACTGGGGTGAGGGTGTCAAATCGGGGCTGTTCATTCCCTTTTCCCAATTCCCTTCCCTACACCATTTCCGCTAAACCAAACCCGTCGTGCAATAGCCTCACGACCCGGTTGGTATCAGCTTCCGGCACCAGGCAGCTGAGTGAAAAGTCACTGTCACTGGTCTGCAGCACTGGAACCTGCGCTTCGTCCAGCGTCTTCAGAACTCGATGGAAGACACCGGCTTGTTGCAGGTACTCGTGGCCGATCACCGACACCATTGAGCAGCCTTCCGTAAGCTCAGCAATAACTCGCTTGATATTCTCAAGGGGCTGTAACAGCTCCGACTGCGCCTCCACCTTTCGAGATGCCTTCAGGCCAATTTGGAACAGATAGATGTTCGAAGTTGCGCCGCCGATGGGGACAGTGAGCCCATCCAGGACATCGCGAAGCATTGGGAATTGGCTTCGGGGGACGGCAAAGCCGGTGCCCATCGGGCTTAGGTTGAGCATGAACAGGTTCACCCCAAACTCGGCCATGACTTCATACAGTTTGGCTTCGAGCAAAGTGCGCTCGTTATCTGGCGCGCTGGATAGATCGAACTGGAGATAGACCAGCTTGCCCGTATGGGTAACCCCTGTTACGCGGCGGCCTGGGAAGACTTCGCGGGTCACGATCTCGGTGCCCTCATCATCAGAAAACGTGTTCTTCACCCAAAGCGGAATGCCGTATTGCATGGCAATCTCCGCCGCCCTTGGATGCACGACCTTTGCGCCAAGGTGGGCGATTTCGGCAACTTCGTCGTAAGTCACTTTGCGCAACGTTGGCGCGTTTTTGACCGAGTCCGGATCGGCCGTCTTGACGCCGTCCACATCCGTATAAATCTCCACTGCTTCGGCGTGCAGCGCTGCGCCGATGGCGGAGGCCGTTGTATCGGAGCCGCCTCGACCTAGTGTGGTGAGCTCGGCGCCCGGCGAGCCGTCGCCAGAAACATAGACGCCCTGGAAGCCGCATATAACGGGAATGTGCCCCTCTTCAAGGCTCTGAATAATGCTTCGCGGGAGAATGCTTACAATGCGCGCGTTGCCGTAGACGCCGTCAGTCCGAATTCCTGCCTGTCCGCCTCGGAACGACTGCGATGAGTGGCCGAGAGTTTTGAGCGTGTGGGCGAAGATGACTGAGGACAGGATTTCGCCGCACGCCATCATGAGATCTAGCTCACGGGGTTCGGGTGTGACGCTTGGATCGATATCCCGCAGCATCTGCATCAGGGTGTCGGTTGCGTATGGTTGCCCCTTCCGGCCGATGGCGCTGACAACGGCGACTGGGCTGAAACCTTGCTCTTTCGCCGAGATCAGGCGCATCGCCGAAGCGATGCGGGCTTCGTGCGTAGCTACACTTGTGCCGCCGAATTTCATGACCTTAATTCGCACGGACAGCCTCCATGAACGCGGCTTTCACCGTGTCTGCCAGCTTCTCGGCTTCAGAGCTCTCGACGACCATCAGTACGCGGTCGTGCATGTCGCTGATATGGTGAACCGTCGTGCCACCGCTGATAGCAGCCTTTAGGATTCCCGCAATGAGGCCTTCCTCGTCGCGAATGTTAACTGCGTGGACAAGCACAACGCTCCTGCCATCTCGCAAGGAGTATTCAAGGTTCAGGGCTTTGAGGACAGCGTGAAGGGCATCAACTTCCGCGGCCTTAATTAGGAAAGACAGACCCATGGGAGTCATCTTGAGGAAGTCGATGCTGATGCCGCCTTTTGCCACCTGCTCTAGCACTTCAAGTCGCTTGCCAGCAAGCGGAACGCCAAGGTTGCTGAGGTGGGCCTGGGCGAAGCCGCTGCGGACTTCTACACGGCTAACACCACGCCTCTTTTCAAATTCTGTTTGTGGGGTCATGGTTTGGATCTGGGAATTGGGAAAGGGAATAGGGATCGGTCGCCGCTGACCTACCTTTAAGGATACTTCGACCATGGGTAGGAAGTCGAACCCGACCTCCCATCCCTTTTCCTTATTCCCAATTCCTAATTCCCTATTCCTTCCCTTTACGGATTCTCAGGCGTGGCTTCAAACCTCACAACCGGGTCGCGATGCGAACCTTCGCCAGGCCTATCACCCTTCTGCTCCCAAGGCGGGCTGTACGAATCCGCAGGAGGATCGGTTGGTGCGCTAGCGGCGCCCTTGCGGTGGAACTTGTTGTAGAAGTAGATCGAAGCGTCGTCGAAGATCGTGTACGAACACGGGATAACGAGAAGCGTCAACATGGTCGAAAGGATCATGCCGCCGATGATCGTAATGCCGATCGTCTCACGGAACTCCGAACCGGCGCCAAGGGCGAGTGCGATTGGCAACATACCTAGAATCAACGCGAGCGTCGTCATCATGATCGGGCGAAGCCGAATCGGCCCTGCCTCAACCAACGCATCATGCCTTGAACGTCCCCGTTCACGCAGTGTATTCGTATAGTCAACAACCAATATGGCGTTCTTACCGACCAAGCCCACAAGGGCGACAAGGCCGATGAAACTCACCAAGCTGAAGACCTTGTCCGTTAGAACAAGGGCGAGCAGGGCGCCGACCATAGCCTGCGGCTGTGCCATTTGGATGACCAGGGGATAGAGCAAGTTGTCGAACAGCGAAGCAAGCAGCATGTACACGAGCACGATGCCCAGGCCAAAAGCCAACTTCATTGCTGGCATTTCTCGAGCCTGTGCGTCCGCTTGCCCCAGCGGCTTAATCTTAACGCCATCTGGAATGAGCTTTTCCTTCGCGATCCACGAGTTGATTTCCGCCTGGACGGATCCTCCGGCAAATCCGGGAAGAAGGTCGGCCGTGACCTGGATCTCTTCCTGTCGATTCCGACGGTCAATATGATCTAAGGCGGCCGCCTGTTGCAACGGAGCAACGCTGCCAAGAAACACCGGATTGCCTTGGACGAACTTGACTGGCACCTGATTCAGCAGGTCGGGGTTATCCCGATCCTTGAGTGACATCATCACACGGATCGGGTACTCGTTGCCATTGACGCGATACTTGGCATCGTCGTTGCCTTGGTATAGGGTTCGGAGCGAGGCTCCTGCATCAGCTACGGACAGGCCGTAGTCGGCTAGACGAGATCTGTCGGGAATCGCCTGCAGTTCAGGCTTTCCGGGCTTCGAAGAAATGTCCGCGTTAATAACACCTTTAATAGCGCCACCCCGCAGGCCATCTCGAATTTTCGTCGCAGTACCGATGAGTTGGTCGCGGTCGTCGCCTTCCAGACCAATCTGGATGGCCGACCCAAAGCCAAAGGCGCTCGTCGCCGAAACCTTGATGAAAGCGCCGGGGATTCTGCCTACTTTCTCGAGTACACCAGCAGAAACGGAATCCGCGCTTTTTGTTCGGAGCTTCTCGCCGGGAGCCGCCTTACCCATGATTGTCTTCTTATCCCATAGCGTGAGCTGCACTTGAGCAAAGTTTGAACCCGCGCTTCCGCCGCCAAAACCGCCGCCGCCAGACTGGCCGATGGTGCTTTGAATGTACTTGACGTCTGGGTTTCCTGCAACGCGGTGCTCGACCTCTTCAACGACAGCCTTGGTAGCCTCAAGGTTGGAACCTGTCGGCAATTCAATGCTCACGGACACGAGTCCGGAGTCACTGTCGGGAAGGAAGCTACCCTTAAATACGGCCCCCTGCTTCCATTGCCCAAAGCCAAATCCGATGAGCGCGGATGCCGGGAAGATCAGCCCAAAGACCAGTGCGCTGCCGACCGTCTTGAGCGTCCGTGCGCCTAAGCTGCTGAACAGGCTTGCGACCGCGGGAACCAGGAACAGAATCCCGATGCCCATGAAGACGCCTGCAGGAGGTGCCGCCACCAAGGTACCGACAATGATCGCAGGGATCAAGCCGATCCACGCCCACAGGCCTAATCCACGCTTGTTGATGAAGGTGACACCGGCCGTGATAATGCCCAGGAAGAGCGAAATCATCACGAACGTCATCGAACCCTGGATGGCGCCTTTGGCAGTCGGGCTGAAGCCGCCCATGATGAAGTTGATCACCGCAAACAGCGCCGAGTTACCCAGAATGAAAACGAACCAGCGATGGTTCAAAGACCACTCTAACGTGTTGCGGTACCGCCTCACGATTGCATCGAACACACGTTCGAACCCAATGGCGAAACCGCCCGTCGCATGCTCCATATCCTCGCCCGCTTTGTACCAACGGGACGCCAACATAGGCGTCAGCGTGAACGAAACGAAAAGCGAGAACAACGTCGCAAAGACAAATCCCAAAGCCAGGGGCTTAAAGAACTGTCCCACGATGCCGCTCATAAAGCCGATCGGAAGGAAGACAACGACGTCCGCCATCGTAATGGCAATTGCTGCGAGACCAATCTCGGACCGGCCATTAAGCGCCGCTTCCTTCGGATCCTCACCCATCTTCAAATGGCGATAGATGTTCTCGATAACGACAATCGCGTCATCGACAAGCACACCGATAGCAAGCGACAAAGCAAGCATCGTCATGTTGTTGATCGTAAAGCCGGCCATCTTTAGCGCGATAAACGTGAAGAAGATACAGGTCGGAATGGCGATGCAGACGATGATCGTTCCGCGCAGGTTGTGCAGGAACATGTACACGATGAGCGAAACGAGGATGATGCCGAACATCAGCGAGAAGTCAAGATCGTTGAGCGAGTCCTTGATGACCTTCGCCGTATCGAGCGTCTTCGTAACCTCAATGCCTTCAGTCTTGTACTCTTTCGTAATTGCATCGACTACCGCCGTTGCCGCCTGGTCAATTTCAACCGCGTTACCGTCATGGGATTTGGTTAGGCTCAGGATGATGCTATCTTTGCCGTTCAGGCGCGAATATCGAGTGCGCTCCGCGGCGGTGTCCAGCACCGTAGCAACGTCGCCGAGTCGTACGCTCTTGCTCTTCGCCTGCGGGTTATGAGGGTCGCTTACCCTAAAGACCATATTACGAATCTGATCAACATTCGAGAATTCACCAAGGACTCGAATCGAATACTCCTGGTTGCCTGAAAGGAGCTTGCCAGCGGGTACGTTCAAGGTGGAGGCGAGGACAGCTTGCTGCACATCGGTGATACCGATGCCGTAGGCAAGCAGCTTGTCTTTGTCGACCTGAACCTGAATCTCTCGCTGGTCGCCGCCAATCACGTCCGCCGATGCTACGCCGTTGATCTGAGCGAAACGATCCTTCAGCTTCTGATCAAGCAAGTCACGCAGGCCTCTGCTGTCCAATGTCTTACTTGTAAAGGAGTAATTGGAAACAGGCGTCGCCGACGTGTCGAACTTCGTAACCTGTGGCTTGAGGGCGTCCTTTGGAAGCGCGTTAGATATGCCGTCGATCTTAGACCGCATGTCGTTCAGCGCCGCGTCCAAGTTGACGTTGAGCCCAAAGTTCGCGGTAACGATCGACTGGCCTTCACGCGAAGTGCTGATGACCTCACGGATGCCATTCACGCCAGAAATAGCGCTTTCGATCGGGCGCGTCACGAGATTGTTAATTTCTTCGGGACCCGCGCCGACGTAACTCGTCGAGACGGTAACCGTACCGAAACTGACCTCCGGATTCTGCTCGACCCGCATCGTGAAGTACGAAAGCAATCCAAGCAAGATGGCCGCAACCACCAGCATGAAAATGAAGATCGGCCTTGTTATTGCTGCTCTTGTAAGACCCATGAATTATCCTCCGAAGGAGGAGCTGGCCGCCTTAGCCGAAACCCCACCCGTCTTATCGATCTGTACTTGCGAACCGTCCACAAGCGTCTCCTGCCCGCGAACAACAAGCTGCTGTCCAGGCTCCAAGCCAGTGACCTGGACGATGTCCTGCTGGCGAACGCCTAGCTTGACTTTCACCTGCTTTGCCTTCTTGCCTTCTACAACGTAAACGACGGAATCCGACCCGCTCGTTAGCACCGCGTTTACCGGGACGATAATCGCATTAGGGATGCGGCCCGTCTGGACGATGCCTCGTGCGTACATGCCAGGTTTGATGCCGTCCAGGCTTCCGTTGAACGTCACTCGAATCGTGAAAAGCCTGCCAACGTCGGTTCCAAGCGGGCTGATTGCCGCGATGTTCCCTGCCCTCGATTGCTTTCCAAGTGCGTCAATGTAGATCTGAACCGGGCTGCCTGTCGTCAACTTAGCGACGACTTGCTCGGACACTTGCCCTTCAAAGTAAGCGCCCTGTCCGCCGATGATTCTCGCGATTGTAGCGCCCGGTGAAGCAATGGTCCCAGACTGCATGGGCCTACCAGCAATGTGGCCGAAGAACGGGGATCGAATCTGCGCATCAGCGATAGCCTGTTGTGCGATTGACACCTGAGCGTTCGCTGACTGCACACCAGCCTGCGCTGACTGCACTTGATCGCTAAGTAGTACGTCCAGCTTCTTCTGAGCCTGGGCGGAACGAAGGTTGTCGGAAGCCGCCTGAACCGCTTCCTCAGCAACGCTTAGGTCCTCTTGCCGAGTGCCATTGGTCTGCATCATCTTGCTCTGGAGAGCCGAGTTGTAACCCGTCAAAGCTGCATCATAGGCGTTCTGCGCCTGATCAAGCTGTTGACGAGCGACAGCGCCTTGCTCAAAAAGCGTCTTCTGACGGTCAAGCTGGGTCTTAGCCAAATCAAGCCCAGACTTGGCCGACTTAACAGTCCAGTCAGCCTGCGCCCGCTCTTCCGGCCTAGCGCCAGTGCGAGCCTTAAGCAAGCTTGC
>JBBQMJ010000134.1:0-8135 GCA_038328815.1 Fimbriimonadales bacterium
TCAAGCCATGGCTCTTCCACAGTAACGGCCTTGGTTAAGTCGATCGGCGACGCCGCCTCGACGATTTCCTGGAAAGTAGGAACCTCAGGAGTTGAAGAAGCCGTGTCAGTAATATCGGAAAGACAGGTTACGCCTGACGAAGATGCGCTTATTAAGAGGGTTTTTGATCGCGCACGCACGATGTAGAGGTTGCCGCCTGCAAAGTTGGCTGTTTCTTCAATCGTGAGAGTGCTCGTCGCGCTGGTGATCAGCCTTTTGTTCAACTTTCCAGCTAGTTTGGGGATGATCGTTTTGAGCAGGAGAAGCACGATTCCAAGGGCAATGACCATTTGGACAAACGATCCGATCCCAGGGCCAGCGGCGTTCGCACCCGTATCCGTGACGCTTGAGCTGACCTTTGTGCCGAGATATCCTGCGGGCTGCTGAGCAAACGCGCCAACTGCCAGACACACTCCTATCAAAGAGGGAGCGAATCTTTTCACGCAACCTCGCCAAGTTTTACGATGCGTTCGTGCGGGTTGACGATCTCCGTAATGCGCACGCCGAAGTTGTCTTCGATGACGACGACTTCACCGCGAGCCACTGGACGGCCGTTGACCATGACGTCCACAGGTTCGCCGGCAAGCTTGTCGATCTCAACGATCGATCCTGTGCCGAGTTCAACTACATCTTTGACCAACATCCGAACCCGGCCAAGTTCAACCGTGATCTCCAGAGGAATGTCCATCAGGAGTTCAAGGCCGTGATCTTCGGCGGGCGGGCGTTGATCAGCATTGTGGGTTGAAGTCGTCGTCTCGCCTGCAGCCTGGTCTTCGTGACGGTCGTTATCAAGACCTAGGATCGAAGCTACCGTCTCCATATCCATGAGCCAGGTACCCGTTCCGGATACTTCGTCAATGGAGATGGCGACCTGCACTCTTGCAAGTTCTTCGGCGCGCTGAAGGTTTGGTGGGAAGCTGAATATCTGATGGCGAATCGAAAGGCCACTTGCAACGACTGTCTCGTTCTTGACGTTGCCTACGGAAAGGCAAATGCCCTGAACGATGCCTTCCAAAGCTGTGCGCATGTCCGCGACGGTGTTCTCGTCGATCGTCGTCACTTCCTCGGTCAGGATGTGCGGCGCGAGGGCCTCTACAGTGTCCTGAGGAATGAGGAAGACCTGGGGGTTCTCCGGGAGTCCGGCAAAGGCAAACTGCAGGACCATCATTGGAGCCGTGAACTCTGAGTAGAGGTCTGCGGTCTTCGCTGCGATCGTTAGCGGCGACTGGAACAGCACTGGCTGGCCACAGGCTTCGGCTACCGTTAGAGAAACGGTCTGCCAGATTTGACCCTGGATTCCGTTCAGTCGGTTGATAATTTCTGGTGAGATGTTGGACATATTCGTTCTGTTATTGCCTTACTAACCTAGTTCGTTCCTAAATCACTGACTGCGAAAACTAGCTTCTTGCCCTGCTGTGCCGGTTTGCCCAAGAACTTGGGCACCTTGCCTACCAGCATCGTCAAATCGTTCTCGACCCTTTGGTCGAGCTTGAGAACGTCTCCCGCCTTGAGGCCGAGGAATTGTCGGACGTTCAGATTGGTCTTGCCCAACCGGACCGAACAGTCGATGTTCGCCTGGTTGATGCTGTAAGAAATCATCTTTCGAGAAGCGGGATTCTGCTTGTGGCTGCTGCTTGCAAACCATTTCTGCGCACTGAGCTTTGCCGTGATCGGCTTAAGCACCAAGTACGGGATACAAAGGCTCATTGCACTGCGCTGGCTGCCTATCTTCACTTCAAAGAGGATGGTGACAACGATGTCGTTAGGCGGTGCGATCTGGACAAACTGCGCGCTCGTCTCCATGCCTTCAATCGACGGATTAACGATAACGACGCCTTCCCAAGCGCTCTTGAGGGCCGAAAACATTCGTTCGACCATCTGCTTCACGAGGGGTCTTTCGATATCGGTGAGCACGCTGCGGTTGATCGCTCGGCCGGGGCCACCAAGCATTCGGTCGATCATCGTGAACACAAGGCCGAATTCGATTTCCAACACTGCTTGGCCCGTTAGCGGGGGCAGGGACATGATGGTGAATACGGACTGGCTGATGCTGCGAAGATACTCTTCGTATGGCACCTGCTCCAACGAGATCAAGTCGATGCTGACTGGGGCTCGGAGATAAGCGGAGAGTCCGGAGCCTGCGAGACGTGCGAACGTCTCATGCAGCATCTGAAGGGTTCGAAGCTGGTCCTTGCTAAATTTGTCTGGGCGTCGGAAGTCATAGACTTCGTAAGTCAGGTTGCTCTTTGCCGCAGCACGTTGGCTGGGAACGAAAGCGTTGATGCCAACCGCGGGGCTGTTTCCGCCGCCAACCGATTGACGCGCCGAAGCGCCGGTCTGCGGAGCCGGTGCATCTCCAGCGGATTCGCCTTCGGGAGTAAGCGAATTGAGAAGCGCCTCTATTTCTGCCTGTGAAAGAATCTCCGACACTAGTTTTTAGTCCTGAGGCCAAGCGTTCGCGGGGCCATCAGTAGTTGTATCGGTGATCAGGGCATCTTCTTTAGGTTCTTCCCCCGCAAAACCTAAAGTAATTCTTCAGGGATGACGGCCCTTGTCGATCTTATGATTGGCTCGCACGTAATACCGCAACACCCTAAGGCCGCAATACCGTGCTATCGAACGTTAAAGTACTTTGCCTCAGGGTGGTGGACGATGATTGCCGAGGTGGACTGCTCGGGAATGAGCATGAACTCCTCGCTCAGCTCGATCCCGATGTCTTCGGGCTGCAGCAATTCCATTAGCTTCGCTTGGTCATCTAGGTTGGGGCATGCTGGGTAGCCAAACGAATAGCGCGAGCCGTGATACTTGGCGCTAAACAGCAGCCGCATCTCCGCAGGCTCTTGATCATCGATGCCTAGTTCCGCGCGCATTTGTCGATGCCAATATTCAGCCAGGCCCTCCGCACACTCGACGCCCATCCCGTGAACGTATAGGTAATCCTGGAACTCACCTTTCGCAAAAAGTTCCTTTTCCAGGGCAGAGACATCTGAGCCGACGGTCACCACGCTAAATCCAACCGTGTCCGCGCCTTCGCCAACCGGGCAGAAGAAATCGGAGAGGCACTGACGTCTTCCATCACGTTGTCTTGGGAAGCGGAAGCGGGTGCGCTCGGTCTGACCATCTTCCTGATAGATGACGAGATCATTGCCTTCGCTATTGCAGGGGAAGTAGCCCCACTTCACCCTTGGCTTTAAAACGGTAGCCAGTTCCTTTTGGAAACGCTCGAATGTCGGTTGAACGTTCTCCTCAAGCCACGCGTTGAAAGCAAGGTTATCCATTCCCTCTTGCCTCTTAAACTGCCACTGCCCGCGAAATAAGGCGATTGTGTTGATGTACTTGTAAAGCTCGTGGATATCGAACTTGGTGTGCTTCTTAGCGCCGTAGAACGGCAATGCTGGCGGTTGCTCTACCGATGTGACGTCACTCTTAACACCGTCAAATTCGTAGAGGACGGCATCGGTTACACCGACACGGTGAGAGCGAACGCGTTCGTAGGGAGTATCCGATTCTGCTTGCTCGATGACCAAAGGCGCTTGGCCATTACAGAGCTCGCCCATGAGCCTTAGCCCCTCGAAGGCGTCTTGAGCATAGAAAACGTTGCCTTCGTAGAGCTCGCGAAGGTCCTGTTCTACGTAAGAGCGCGTGAGCGCGGCGCCGCCCAAGATGACGGGGTAGCCCGCGACTTGCCTGGCATTCATCTCAAGCAGGTTGTCGCGCATGATCAGCGTGCTCTTTACGAGAAGTCCACTCAGACCAATCACCTGGCACTTGTGAGTAGCCGTCTGTTCCAGGATGCTGTTAAGCGGCTGCTTGATGCCAATGTTGACCACGCGGTAGCCGTTGTTGCTAAGGATGATGTCGACGAGGTTCTTGCCAATGTCATGAACGTCCCCGGCCACCGTAGCAAGGAGAATGGATCCCTTCTCCGACCCTTCAACCTTTTCCATCATCGGTTCCAGGTACCGAACGGCAGCTTTCATGACTTCGGCACTCTGCAGGACGAAGGGCAATTGCATCTTTCCTGCTCCGAAAAGCTCGCCAACCGTCTTCATGCCATCGAGGAGCACGTCGTTGATGATTGCGAGCGGAGTGTAAGTCTCCAGCGCCTGATTGAGGTGCGCCTCAAGATTCTTCTTGACGCCGTCAATGATGTGCTTTTTGAGCGTATCTTCGACGCTTAGTCCTTCGAAAGGATTGGCGGAAGTGTTCGCCGCTTTCACATTTTCAAAGCGCGACATCAGTTCGATCAGGGGATCGTAGATGGTCACCCTTTCGTCGTTGGGCTCGTCTGGCATTGGGGAACCTAAGGATACCTTTCGGCCCCCTGGCTCCTCGACGAAACCCTAATGTTATGAGGCGCGATTCCCCGAAACATTGCCTGTTCTTTTGAATCGACCTCAGGGCGATAAGAGATATGGCGCTTCTCAGCCGAGGAGCTTTGGGGAATGCCTTTTATGAAATTGAACCTTGCTGCTCTTATCGCGACTGCGTTGATCGTTCCGGCCGTTCAGGCACAGCGGGACCCCATGCTCTATGTTTCCAGCTCGAACGATCAGCATTGGTCAATGTGGGGGCCGAGAGCGCACACGAACGTCATGGTCTACCTTGGCGATCCGCAGTTTCCAAGCAACGAGGCGCCTCTGTTGGCGCTATCCGGTCCCTCAGCCTTCGGCGCTGGGCCAAGCGGATACACCCCAAACAAGATTCGAACCGCCTACAACCTTCCTTCCTTTGGCGGATCGAAGACGATTGCGATCATCGACGCTTATCACTATCCTTCGGCGCTGAATGACTTCAACGTCTTTTCCCAACAGTTCGGCCTTCCAACAGAGCCCTCGGCAACGGCGACGGCGAACGCAAACTCCACCTTCCAGGTCGTATATGCGTCGGGTAGCAAGCCTGCGGTCAACGCTGGATGGTCGCAAGAGGCTGCGCTTGACATTGAGTGGGCCCACGCGATGGCGCCCGGCGCGAAAATCATCCTTGTCGAGGCAGCATCGTCGAGCCTCAACGATCTTGCCAACGCCGTCCGCAAGGCAAACACGATTCCAGGTGTTTCGCAGGTCTCCATGAGCTGGGGCTCGGGCGAATACCCGGTCGAGACTTACTTCGACTCGATCTTTACAGGCGCAAACATCACGTATTTTGCGTCCGCAGGTGATCGCGGCGGCCTCGCCGAGTTCCCTTCAGTGTCACCCAAGGTCGTGAGCGTCGGCGGCACGACTCTGCAAACGGATTCCAACGGCAACGTCACGTCCGAGACGGCATGGGCCGGTAGCGGTGGCGGTCCTAGCGTCTACGAGCCTCGACCTGCCTATCAGCAGCACGCCGGCTTCATAGGCGTCCACCGCGCCGGTCCTGACGTAGCCTTCGTAGCCAACCCATATACTGGAGTTGCGGTTTATGACAGCACTCCGGCGGGAGGCTATAGCGGTTGGATGGTGTTCGGCGGAACAAGCGTTTCGGCGCCATGCATCGCTGGCATCACAAATCTTGCCGCGCACTTCCGAGCATCGGGCAACGCCCAGTTGACCTTTACGTACAACGGTCTCGGGGGCGCAAACTTCCGGGATGTGGCTTCTGGATCGGCCGGCAAGTTCACTGCTGGTAGAGGCTGGGATTACATCACAGGCGTCGGTTCCCCTGTCGGCCTCGGCGGTATGTAAGGCTCGAGAGCTCTGCAACCTGAAGTCATTGTGCATCCGTCAGCTTCCGCAGTTAAGATCAAGTCAGGGAGCTTAAGGGGTTTGGGCGGGTTTTGATAGTTTTGATAGCCTCGTTGAAGGTGCGTTAAAGGCTAGAGCAGTGCTGCCTTAACATTGCATAAACTTGGGTTCGCGGGTGGCGGGCGACGTCCACGCCATGGAAGCCCAGGACTTTCCATTGGAATGACCAACCGCCCAACTAGCGCGTGGCTGTGATGATTTAGCCCGGCATTCTGTAATCACAATTGGTTACAACCAGCGCCAACGCGAGTGCAAAGTCTCCAGCCCTAAGTACTATAGAGATGTTCGGCCCTCTCCGTCATATCGTCGTCATATCATCGCTTTCAGTGAGAAAGTCCAAAGGTTGACAACCATACTCCTAATCAAGTTCTGACCGGAACCAAGAAGAAAGTATTACCTGTTCACCATCCGGTTTGGGATGGACCGCGGCGAGTACCGCGTGCACCCAATTAGGGAGATTCCTATGGCCGATTGCTATAAAGACGACGCGATGTTGGTCGCGCGAGCAAAGAGAGGAGATGGCAATGCCATCGATGACCTCATCAGGAAACATTCAACACGGGCTTACCAATACGCCTACAGACTGACCAGAAACACGGAAGAAGCTTCGGATGTAGTCGCCGAAGCCTTCGTGCGGGTCTATAAAGCAATTCACACATTCAAAGGAACCAGCGCTTTCACAACCTGGCTCTACCGCATCCTTACCAACTGCTTCCTGGACATTCGCAAGAGGGAGAAAAGTCGCCCGTGTACGAGCCTCGATACATATGGCTCAGCAGGCGATACAGGCATCATTGCCCAAATTGAATCCGTTGGCCGGGGGCCAGTTGAAGAGATGGAAAGGCATGCGAAAGAATCCACGATGCAAACAGCCGTGGCCGACCTACCGAGCTATCAGCGGGCGATAATCATGATGTACCACGTGCAGATGTTGTCGTACGAAGAGATGGCTTCCATTTTGGAACTTCCGATCGGAACCGTAAAAAGCCGTCTCAACCGAGCGCGCATTTCCCTACGAGGATCTCTCAGGGAACATAAAGAGCTCTTCTCCTTGGTTTGAGCCAAGGGCGTGCCAGGGCCTATTCAAAAGGCTCTGGCATTGATTGCTCTCCCTTGAGTCTAGAATGGACTCATGATCCACCGCGAAATGTTGATCGACGGCCACTTCATTGGCGGCGAATGCGATCAGGCTGTTGGCAAGTCAGTCATTAGGTCACCTTATGATAATCGCATCATTGGGACCGCTGCGGAAGGGGATTTCAACGAACTTAAGACCGCGATCGACTGCGCTGATCGCGCCTTTCAATCATGGCGTCACAGCCCAAGACGCGACCGCCAGAGCCTGTTACGAGCCATTGCTTCGCTCGTTCGTGAGCGACGATCCGAGCTAGTGGAAATCCTAACGGACGAGATAGGAAAGCCTGTCGTGTGGTCGCGTGGAGAGGTGAATCGGCTTGCCATAACCTTCGACTACGCCGCCGATGCGGTCTCGGACTTTGGACTTCAATCCATTCCTGCAGATTTGGACCCTAGAGGCGACGGGCATCGGATACTGGTTGAGCGTTTTCCTATTGGGATCGTCTTTGGGATCGTGCCTTACAATTGGCCATTCAATTTAGCTGCCCATAAACTTGCGCCTGCGCTGGCGGTTGGCAACACGGTTGTCCTAAAGACCTCCCACCAGGCGCCCCTCTCCACTTTGACCCTGGCGAGGCTGATTCACGAGGCCGGGTGTCCGCCCGGTGTCGTTAACGCGGTGAACTGTTCAGCTCAATCTACCGAGAAGGCGTTGGCAGATCCTAAGGTCAAGATGCTCAGCTTCACGGGTTCTCCACCAGTCGGATGGAAACTGAAAGGCCTTTTCCCAGATAAGAAAGTTGCCCTGGAACTTGGTGGCAACGCTACCGCCATCGTATGTGCCGATGCTGACTTGGAGTGGACGGTCAAGCGCCTTATTGCCGGGGGATTTGGCTACGCCGGTCAAATTTGCATTTCGATCCAGCACGTGCTGGTTCATGAGTCAATTTACGAAGTTTTTAAGCTAGAACTCATTAGGCAAACGAATGAATGCCCTTTCGGCGATCCGCGAAAGGAAGAGACCGTTTGTGGGCCATTGATCTCAAGCAAGGCCGCTGACAAGGTGATGGACTGGATAGGCGAGGCTGTTCAACTGGGCGGCAGACTCCTTGCAGGTGGGACGAGGGAGGGCAATGTCATTAGGCCAGCCTTGGTCGAGAACGTCCCTGGCGCGGCGAAGCTTTCATGCCAAGAGGCGTTCGGTCCTGTCATGACTCTGTCAAGTTATAGGTCGGAAGACGAGGCGTTTGAGAGAGTGAACTCAAGCGAGTTTGGGATTCATGCTGGTGTGTT
>JBBQMJ010000135.1:0-8027 GCA_038328815.1 Fimbriimonadales bacterium
ATGCTCGCCCCGTCGTCGATCTCCTTTAACACCTTCAGGATTTGCTCCTGGCTGTATCTCTTGCTGCTCATTCCGCTTCCTCCATTTTGGAGGAGACGAATCCTACGGAAACAAAGTGGTCATTCTAAGGGGCACCGGTCAAATAACCTTTGGAGTTCCCGGCTATTCGGGATTCCTATGCAGCGTCGGTAAACGATCTGGTCGTGGCCGGAGCGGTATCAAATGGTGGCGGTGAGAACCGAGCTATTTATGGCACCGAGATAGCGGAGGTTGGTCTGATTTAACTCCAACCCGGTCGGTTGGCGCGGGCCTGTCAGGAATGAGCGGGGACTTTCAGAGTGGCTACTCAATTGTCGACCGGAATCTTCACGGCAGCATTTGGCAAGGCAGAGCCGACACGTGGATAAACTTGCATTCCCTGCTACCCAACGTGTATGCCGCTTCTAATGCTTTCGCAATATACTCCTCGGGCCAGGACATTTGGGTGGCGGGGTGCGCTTGGCGCGTCTATCAGGTCCGTCGGAGGGCAATACTTTGGCAAGGAACCGTTCCCGAGCCTACTGGGCGACTGACTTCTCTCTTGCATCGTCTTAGGGCTGATTTGGAAGCGAAAGGCGGGGCCCCGGATCTGTAAAAATTATGGTATGTAGGACATCTTCGCCGGTTCTAATAACGGTCCTGATATCCACCTCATCGGCAGTATCGTGTGAGTCGCTCGACCCAATAAAAATCTCCGGATATCGGGTCCAAAAATTGTAGCGAGCCAATAAGGGCAAGCCCAATCGTAATCCACCAACCCTTCTTTCCATCAGGAATAGTACCCTCTTTATAGGAAACTTAACAATAACGACTTTCGTCGTTGGTGTATGGAGCGGACCGTTGCAACTCGCCATTGCGCGTCTGGGCGTGCTCAGCCAAAAATACATCAATAGCGCGATCAGCGACTCAATCAGCCTTGATCGAAGAGCGCTAGGCTAACTCGGTCCAAACGCAAACCTGACTTTCTTTCTTCTTAGAAAGATATATTCTTTACATTGAGAAATACGACCGACCTGGTGGGAGCATATCGAGCTGCCTCTGGATGATGGAGAGCTTCTGTCGCTGATGGACGAGTCTAAATTGATCGGCTTGATCTAACGCCTGCTCGATGCGACTTCTGGCCAGATCACTTTCCCCACTGGCAACGAGGAGTTGAATCTGGCAGAGACGGACTTTGAGCTGGTTGGCCGTGGTGCTGACATTCTTTCCCGCTATCGCCAAAGCTCGAGCGGCTTCGTCAAGCGAGCCGGAAGCAACTCGAGCTCTGGCAATGACCTCACTAGCCAGACCGACTTCTTCCGGGGAATCGGCGTTCTGTGACTCCACCTCAAGGATCGTAATTCGTGAGGAGAGAGCGGCAACATCGACCTGTTTTGCCCAAAAGAGATCAAGACCGCTTAGAACGTGGTCACGGGCGGCAATGAGAAGATACTTTTGATGCTGCCTTCCTTCCAGCGCTGACAGTGGCTGCCAGGCGGCTAGATATTGGCCGAACTTGATCAAGCCTTTTTCGGCGGCGATCAGTTGGCGGGGCCGAACTAATCTCAAGGTCAAGCCTTGCAGCCAAAGCGATTGCGCCTGCCACGCTTGCCCGCCCTGTAAGCGCGCGATCAGTTGCAAATCATGGCAGACTCCGAGGGCGACCCCGATCCGGTCCAGCTGTTGCGCGGCCTCGATATACGCGCTGCCAACCTCCAAGGCGGCCTGGGAACGGCGGGGCTGCTCTTTCAAACCATTCCACAAGTAGCCCAAGGACTTGAATGTCTGAAGCACTGAGCCCGCTGAGATTTGCTCGTGAACCATCCGGGCGTAGGCGATGACTTCCTCGTCAGCTGACCAAAGTTCGGGCACGAGCTGCTGGATAGGAGATGGGGCATAGGTCTCAAGCCAAGCCTCATAAAGTTGGTCTTTGTCGGCGGGCTTTTCGAAGGCTGCCACCAGCCCCAGGAAGCTCGGATACGTCAGGCCCTCTGCATGGCCGCGGATGATTTTAGTGACCCAGGTGTAAGGAATCCTGTTTGCCTCGGCGAAACGAGCCCGCATTGCCCAGACCTGTCTGATCAGGGTTCTTAAGGTCCGGCCGAAAGCGGTGTGCGGTAAGCGTTCCATTGGCGATATTGAACTTTTGTTCAACTTTATCATGGTTTTGCGGAGGAGGCTGGTTTTCTTGGCTTACGCTTTGCCTATCGTGCGAGGACTAGAAGGCCTAATCGAATATCTCACCGCTAAAGCCATTGGCGCAGCCTTTGGTCGCCGTCGAGTCATTAACCGGCAGTCCATCCCATCCGGGTTTCTCGTCGGTTATCGCAAGCTGGACATTGTCGGAGATACCAAAGAGCCGGTCTTCATCAGCGAAGCCGAACGAAGAAAGCATTTGTATGTACTGGGAGCAACCGGCTGCGGCAAGACCAATCTACTTCTGCAACTGATCGAAGAAGAGATCAGCCACCAACGAACCTGCGTCGTCATCGACCTCAGAGGCGATCTGATTGACCGAGTCCTGCTACGTGTGGCTGCCAGCGAGATTGGTGTCGTCGACCGTGTCCGGCTCATTGACCTGCGCGAAGATGAGTTCGTTACGCCTTTCAATCCACTCGTAGGGCAAGGCGATGTCTACAGCCGGGCGCTCCATGTCCTGGCCGTCATTCGCCTCAATGCCGATTCGTTTGGGATCCAGCTTGACGAGACGCTACGCAATTGTCTGATCGCCCTGGCCGAAAGTAACCAAACCCTGCTTGATATCGAACGGTTGCTGGCCGACAAAGACTTCCGAGCCCAGATTATTGGTTCTTGCTCCGATTCGCAGGTCCACTCATTCTTCGGCCGATACGACGAGTTCTCGTCTGAGAAGCAGTTAGCCTGGAGCTTGCCAGTTCTCAAGAAGGTAACGCCATTACTGACCGTTCCCCAGCTGCGGCGAATGCTGGGTAGCGGGGAAGGGTTTGATTGGCAAAAGGTTCTCGATGCGCCCGGCCAGATCATTCTGGTGGCGCTGGCCGCCCACCGCTTTCATGGCGCCGCCCAGCTGATCGGCGGTCTGCTGGTGAGTTCGATTCAAAACTCGGTCATGGCCCGGGCTAGCGTTAGCGAAAGCAAGCGAAACTCGGTAACGCTGTTCATCGATGAATTTGAAACGATGGCTTCACCAAGCTTCGCCGCCATCATCGCCGAAGGGCGAAGGTTCGGCCTGTCACTGGTGCTTTCACACCAAAACCTGTCCCAACTCGATCCTGGTTTGTGTCAGGTCATTCGCAACAACGTCGCCATCCAGCTCTTCTTTCAAACTGGTTCGTCTGATGCGACCGATCTAGCCCACGATGTGGTTAGTTCGGAATCCAAGGAGAGCATTCGCCAAGCCTTGATTAGCCAAAGGGTGGGTCAAGCGTTTCTTGTTCGGCGGGGCCAGCCTTCGGTTCAAGTTGAGACGCTCCACGCTCCTGATCCCGACATCGATCTGGCTAAGGTCAAGAAGCTGACTCTGGAATGCCTCAAGGCTCATTGCCGGACTCGCCTTGAAGTCGATCGGAAGCTCTCTCGGTCGAGGACGGAACGGCCAGTAACCAATCCAATCCCCAGGGAGGAGGTGCGTCATGACAAGCTGCCACAGCCGCGTCAAGGCCAGTAGCGCAAAGCTCTGCTTGCAAGAGCGCGACAAGACTCTATTGGCCGATTTGTTTCTGCAGCGCTTGATGAGCCGGGACCAGATCATTGAGCTTGGCTACTTTGGCTCGGTGCCACGGTGCAACAACCGGCTGAAGAAACTTGTTGATCATGGGTTTATCCGTCGCCATGAATTCTCTAGCTGGGGCAGCGGCTCGCAATCCCTCTACGGCCCAGGCCAGGCGGCAACGCAAATCATTGCCAGCAAGCTTGGCCTCGACATCTCAGATGTCATTGGCCAAACCCGGCGCGATGTACCGCCGATGCTGCTGGCACACACCCTCGGTTTGGTCGATCTGCGAATTCGCTTTGATCGGGATGCCATGCGGTATCGCTTAGACGAGTTTGAATGGTTACCTGAAGCCAGATGTCGGCACGAATATTCGGTGAAGCAAGCCAGTAGCGCATGGCAACGGCACATCGTCAAACCCGACGCCTTCACCCGCTGGATGATCGGAGGCAAGGTCACCTGCTTTTTCGTGGAGCTCGATCTCGGACACGTTAGCCAAGGTGCGTTCACAAAGAAGGTCGAGGCCTACCAGCGCTATTTGGGTCTTGGCGCCTTCGGACAAGTCTACGAGAGTTCCCAATTTGATGTCCTCGTCGTGACGACGGGCGAGCGGCGGCTGGCACACTTGAAAAGCGTGACGGGTCGCTGTCAGCAGCCAAGGTTCCTGTTCACGACAGGCCAGCGACTTCTAGCCGCTGGTCCCCTTGGAGCGATTTGGGAGCACGCTGAGGGGTTTATTACTTTGCCGGGAGTGCCTTCGTGATTCTTTGCCTCTCTTGCTATCACAGTTGGCCCAAATCCTCGGCATATTGCGGACATTGCCGGCGTTCGTTTGGCGGCAGGAGGTGTCCCAAGGATCATCTCAGCCCCCGGGTCGCTAAGTACTGCCTTGTCTGCGCCAGTAGCGAACTGAGCACTCCTACCTACTCAGTTTCGATGAGTTTGTTTAGCCGAATGATCGCTTGGTCGATCATCATTCTCGTGCTCAAATGGACTTGGCCTTGGGCCGGTGTGATTTCGGGAACGTTGCTTAAGGCAGGAGATTGGCTCTTCGGCTTTACCTTTGATGTCAGCCTCTCCGACGTCTTCATCGCGCTCTGCCATTTGCTCGCACAGCTCTTTGTCCTTATCGCCGTTCTTGCGCTCATGCTGCCTGGGTTCAGGCGGCGGTTGTCAGGGCTCGGTAAGGCTTTTGAGAAGTTGCTACGCCATGTCCTCAAGCTCTGCATCCTCTTGCTTCAACTCTCGTTTCGCGCTCTGAAATTTCTTGCTCAAGGAGTCACTCATGAACATAAGAAAAACTCGAATACTCATCGCTCTCTCAAGTCTTAGCCTTGGGGTTCTGGCTGGTTGCGGACTAAGAACCGATCGCCAGCCGGTGGATGCAATCATTGCAATCGACGTCAGCAGCCAGGCAAGGTCGAGGTTGCTCGGTTATGCCCGGGCTGTTTATCGGATTGAGCGCCAGCTTCCCTCCGGCAGTCAGCTCCGTGTCTATCTCTTCGGCCATGGCTGCGACCCGATCTATGTCGGGGGCAAGATCGGGGGCCGGGACGCCTTTAACACCAAGATCGCGAGCGCTTTGGCCAATCCTCCGAAAGATCTTGCACTGCCCGGGACTCAAACCGACCGACTATTGGTGCGGATCGCAAGCGACGTGGCCGGATCGACCGGCCCAGCCGTCGTCGTTATCGCGACCGACGGCGGCATCGAAGACCAAGGTGAAGAGGCAATGGGCCGTTTGAGGCGGGGCCATCCAGAGTTTGAAATCCCAACCCAACCTACAGGTTGTGGCGCTGACATCTGTCCAGACGCAGTATCGGACCCAGTGGGAGGAGTGGCTCAAGCCATTGGGGAGCAGGGCATACATTCGAGGTGAGCGCGACGCAGACGGCCTCGTCAGCGGGCTACTCGCAAAAGGGGGTCGAAAGTGAACCAGGAACTAAAGTTGTCACCGCCAACCATTTCAGCAAAACTTGTCCAAGTCTTCAGTAACATCATCCCGCGTAAACGCAAGCGGTATGGCCAGCCGATCCCCAGGCGATTCGTCACCATGAGGCCGCTGATTACTCTCGATCCCGAAGCGCTGACCGAAACGGCCGATGCCTTTACCAAAAGCGCCGAGGAAGGTCGAAGCCGGTGGGCTTGGCTCAAAGCAAAGAACGCGATTGCCGCTAGCGACAATGCCTCGCGGCTTGGCAGTGAGTTCGAATGCCGCAGATTAAGCGAAAACGCCAAGGCTGAGGCAATGATTGCCAAGTTGGAATCGGATGTACAAGAGACTGACCAAGCCCTTGGTCCTCTCTTGTGTGAGCTATCGGCAGTCGCTTCACCGCTGGGGTTTTCATCAATCACTGAGCGGTCAGATTTAGAATTCTTGGAGCATGAGCCAATTTCACTTGAAGAGCTGGCCGGAAAGCACAATGTGCCGCCTCCTGAGGAGAAGCTGAGTTGGATCCAGCGGACTGGCCATAAATTGTTGGCGGGAATCGGGGGCGGGACAGTGTTCGGCATTAGCCTTGGGCTTCTAACTGGCAAGTTGAAACTCCTCTCCTTAAGCGACGAATGGCCGATGATCCTGCTTTGGTCCGTACTCGGTATGGCCGTGATGACGCTTGTCGGCGCCAGCCTCTTTCCCTTAGCCAAAAGCCTTGGCGGCCAGCTCTATCGTCAGGGCAAGTACCTCCCTTGGCTGAAGGGCATTCAGTGTCTTACCACCCTCCTTGTTCTGGTTGGTCTGGCCTTGGCTATGGTGATGATCGAGTCCAAGGTCGAGCAGCTTGGCCTTTTCAAGGCTTTAGCCGAACAAAGCAGTTTGGAAGGCGTGCACGTTTCTCGCAGGGAACTACTGTGGGTTTCTCTGATGATTGTGATACCGATAGTCAGCAGCTACATTGTGCTCGGTCTTAATGAGGGGGAGCGGCAAGCTAACCTCGCCGCTCTTAGATCCGGCCTGCGAATCTCGGAAGCACTCGGCTTGCTTCGCACAAAAATCGATCTTGGCCGGGGCCTCCTCCATGTCCATCTACAGTTATTAGTTGATGATGAATCGGGAACGTGGGAACTGTCCGAGCCCAAATCGGTGCGAAGCGTTCGTACCCTTGTCTTAGAGCCTGAGGCGATCAAAGCGATCCGCCAGCAGCTGGCCATGGCGAAAAACGAAAGGCAGTACGTGGAAGATTATGAGGATAACGGTTTAGTGTTTGCGTCCTTGCGTGGTACGCCAGCAGGTCGCCGGAGCGTTCAGCACCGTCTTGACGAAATCTTGGACCTTGCCGGGCTTGATCACTGTGGCCTTCACGATTTGAGGCGCACTTGCCTGACTAACCTTGCCAATCGAGGCCTGCCGATGCATCAACTCCAAGCCTATGCCGGCCACGCTTCCATCGAAACCACTGCCAAATATTATCTCGGTGTTTCACTCGAGGCACAAAAAGCCGCAATCGTCTCCCTAAAACCATTAAGCGCCACGGCGATGGATTTAGAAACGAAGGACACCATGAAAGACACCAAGACCACAGACTTGACGAGGCAAAGCGGTCAAGGAATGTCTAATTGAGTTCAGAAGACTGGTCGGGGCGGAGTGATTCGAACACTCGACCCCCTGCTCCCAAAGCAGGTGCGCTACCAAGCTGCGCCACGCCCCGACGGAAATTAATGGTACCTTGTGTCACGTCCAAGCGGTAACCTTTCTTCGCCAAATGAAGATCGCTACCTTCAATGCCAACTCGATCCGGGCAAGGCTCCCCTTGGTCCTCGATTGGCTCGCTACCCATGAGCCAGACGTCCTCGCGTTGCAAGAAACCAAGGTTCAAGATCACCAGTTTCCAGTCGAGGAGTTCGAAGAAATCGGCTATCACGTGGCTTTTCATGGCCAGAAAAGTTACAACGGTGTGGCGATTGTGGCCCGCCAGCCCATCGTCAATCCACGGATGGGCTTATGCGATGTCGGCTTTCCGGAAGATTGCCGCGTGATGCTGGCCGAGATCGAGGGAGTGACGATCGTCAATACCTACGTGCCAAATGGAACTTCGGTGCGTTCGGACAAATTCCTATATAAGCTTCGGTGGCTGGAACAGTTCCGGATTTTTTGCGACGGACAGGTCTCTCCCAATGGGCCTGCCGTATGGCTCGGAGATATCAACATCGCGCCGACCCCGCACGACGTGTACGAGCCATCCAAGAAGCTTGGAGGCGTGGGCCACCATCCCGATGAGTTCAAGCGCTTACACGCAATAGTCGATTGGGGGTGGACCGATTGTTTTAGAAAGTTCACCCAGGGGCCCGGGCACTACACATATTGGGATTTTTTCATTCC
>JBBQMJ010000136.1:0-8012 GCA_038328815.1 Fimbriimonadales bacterium
GGATTGGGCGATGAAACCGTCGAAATGTTGGTGGCGCCATTGGGCGTGATGATCTCGTTGAAAGTCCCACTCGAACTGTCCAACCATCCACCAGTTCCAATGAAGCTTGCGAACACGGGATGAGTCCCAACGATCATTGAATTAGTCGTGAACGTCGCATTGCCGAAGGCATCCACAGTTCCCATACCAAAAACGTGGCCTCCCTCAAGAAAACCAACTGAACCAGTCGGAATGCCATTCGGAGAGCTCACCGTCGCCGAGAACGTGACCAACTGTCCGTATGGAGACGGACTAGGTGCTGAACTACCGACCGTGGTAGTAGCTCCCGTCACGGTTTGAGACGTCGAACCACTACTCGTCGAGTACTGGTAGTCCGAATAGTAGGTCGCAGTCAGCGGGTAAATCCCCACGGGCAATGACGAAGTAGTGAACGTCGCAATGCCATTGGAATCAATCGGGTTCTGCCCAAGCACTTGCGTTCCCTTGAGGAACGTAACCATCCCACCCGGAATTCCAGAAAGCGCAGGAACCGGAGTAACCGTCGCCGTTAGGGTAACTGGCTGACCAATAGGCGCAGCACCACTCGACACGAGACCAGTCGTGCTCGAGTAAGGATGCACCTTCTGAATCAAGGTCGTCTGGACGCTCGGGTAATTTCCGTCGCCACTATAAATGGCTTGGATGAAGTGGTTGCCATAGTCAAAACCACCAGGCTCCGCTCCCGCAGTCAGAGCCGAATAGGTGACCGAAGCCTGCCCATTTCCACTGATGATCCAAGTGCCCAAATCCACTGTCGTCGGGTTCAGACCCTGGAAAGCGTGATCAATGAAGTGGATCGTTCCCGTTGGCATCGGTATGCCCCCGATAGTTCTTGTAACGACTGCCGTAAATTTGACCGTATCCCCAACCAGAACGGATTGAATGCTCGGCTTGTTGGAAGAATCCGTAATTTTGATGGTGTCCCTGTCACCAAGGGCAAACATCGTCCCACCGTTGAGCGTGTAAATCACCCCGTCCGGTCCGATAACCGTCGGAATATAAGGCTCTCCAACTCCCGGCCCCAATGTCTGAACTTCCGTCAGGGAGTTCAACGCAAGGTTCCATCGATAAATGTGGCCATCCTCACTCGGCGTGAAAACGCTGTTGGTAGCCGGATCCACAGCCGCCGTGTTGATGCACCACTCCCGAATCGCGCCGAAAACGCCAGGGTTCTCCGTGTCAGGAGTCACTCCAGTAACAGTCATGACCTCGCGCATCTCAACGAACCCAGGCGCGCTCGGGTGCGGGTCGGTTTGCGTCTGATTGGGATCAAGAAGGGCAATTTTGTTCTGCCCGTTGCCATCGCCATCCACGTAGTTGTTGTACTTGCTGAAAATCAAATAGGTCGAGGACCCCGTGTAGGACGGAACCATCGAAGCAGGAACGATCGCCGGCGTGTAGTCCCACCCAAATGCTCCCGACGTCTTCTGCGTCAAAAGATCGTTGGTGAAACGAAGCAGAAATCCGCGTGAACCATTGTCAGGGTTGCTGAAGGTTCCAATATAAACGTCACCATCTGGAGCCACCATTGGGGAAGCCGTGCTGTCGTCAAGAATTCCAGCAGGGTTTCCGTTGCGTGGATCCTTCAAGAACACTTTGAACTTGGTCGCTAAAGTGGTGGTGTCCAATCCAAGCAGATAACCGTAATAGGCGGTCGATCCCTTCACGACCACATACAGCGTCGTTCCGTCTGCGCTCAGCGCAGGAGCCGCATTGTGGCTATCCCTGAATATACTTGCGTCGGCGGATGCGGTCCCGGCAAGCACATAGGTTCCATTTCCAGATGGATCGATTCGGGCGTAGCCTCCCTGAGTCGTATTCAGAGGCGCGGGCGCCGTCCCGTTCTCAACTCGGAATCCAAAATAGACATTGCCGCTGCTATCAGCCGTTATCGGAGTGTTGATGAAGACGGTTGAGTTGAAGGCAGTCGCGTTCGCATTGTAGTTGGCAAGCGTCGTATAGAACGGCTCGCGAACGGGCGCGCCAGGTGTGTTTGAATCGGGGTTGTCGATGTGAAGAATCGTGCCGCCAGCGCCAGCGTAATAAAGCCGGGTGCCAAAGGCGCCCGTCGCAATGACCGGCTGGTAGGCCGGAATCCAGTTGTGAGAAGGCAGTGTCAAATCGGAAGTGACGGTGTACTTAAGGATGCCCGTGGCGCCATCGTAGGCGGAAACCTGAAACCCGTCTGTCGCAGTCTTCTGGGGAACGATAACGGTGTTTGCCGCCGAAACAAGCGGCGCGCCATAGTGCGCAAAGGCTCCGTTATTGTGAAAGTCAATCGTCGTCTGCCAACGAATTGAGTTCAAACTCTGCGCTGCATGCGTCGTGTACAGCGAAGTATGTTGAGCGTTCCCACCAAACGTCGTGACCTGAGCCTCAACTCCGCTACCACAAAGTGCAAACAAGCCCGCTAACAGGCACAAAAAAAGATGGCGCGCGCCATAAAATCGATTCTCTATCTTCGTTGAAACAGAATGGAACACTTACTACCCCCCCAAGTGCAGGCGCGCAATCCATAGATTGCACAACCTTATCAATATAAACAAATTACTCGGGAAAAGCCAGGGATGCAAGTGAAATTAATGGATGTCACGCAACCGTGGTCAATTATTAACGCCAGCGAACCTGTCGACTTCCGGATCAGGCCGGGCAACCTTAATGATCCAATTTGGGATATGCCGATTTTGGATTGCCAGAAGGGCAATCCTAGGAATTCCACGGTCGATGATTGGACAATTTGCGGCCGCAGTTCCTCGGCAATTCCCGCATCCGCATCCGCATCCGCATCCAAATTGACAGTCAAGAACCCTGGCAAAACACGGATCCCCATACCCTACTCCCTATTCACCTTTCACCTTTCCCTATTCACCTTTCACCTTTCCCTATTCACCTTTCCCTATTCACCTTTCACCTTTCACCTTTCACCTTTCACCTTTCACCTTTCACCTTTCACTTATAAGAACTATGCTCCGCCTTATGAAAAACGTGGGTGCCCTCCCGAGTGCCCAGCGTCATAGGAAGACCATTTAGGATCTTGTTGTCTGACGACAAATTCAGAATGAGCGTGTGGCCGTAGGCGGCTCGGACGCCAGGGGGAGAGACATAGCTGAGGTGACGGTCCTCGGCGTCCTTTTGGCTTAGCCCACCAAACGTCATGTCACGGATGTTCAGCAGCACCTGGTTGCCCTTGATCTGCCAGTCACCGTCCGTGTCGTAATTCTGCACCTTGTTGCCAAGGCGCATTTTGAACTTATGGTTGGTTGCGTAGAGCTGAAGGTAGCCCTTCATGTCCTCATCGGACTCAGCAGCTTGCTGGAAGCGTCCCTCCCAGTTTCCGTAGAGAGGCATCTCCTTCTTGTTGCCACATCCGACGATGAGCCCGGCCACAAGGGTCAATGCAAGTGCGAACGCCTTCCTACCGGTACGACACATCAGGACGAGTCTACTGTGGATGACTCAAGGTAGTGTCTGATCTTATGAGCGTTGCCGATGAAGAAGCGTTGTCTCTGGAGCAAGAGCGATCTCTGGAAAGGGATTGGAAGCTCTTCACGGCGCTCACCTTCTTATTCACGTTCGGCTTTGCCATCTATTCCGGCGTATTTCAGAACTATCTTCAGCACGGTTTTGGGAATAAGCCGGTGCTGTTTGGCGGATTGGAATCCATGCGCGAAATTCCCGGTCTGCTTGCCGCTCTTACCGCTGGCACGCTCGTGATGCTCGCCGAAGCACATGTTGCAGCAGTTGGTTTGGCAATCACCGCAGTTGGCATTGCCGCCACCGGCTTGGTGCCCAGCTTTGGCTCACTCGCGATGATCACCGTGTTTTGGTCAATCGGCTTCCACCTTTACGCAACGGTCTCAAGTGCCATAACCCTAGCTCTCGCCAAGGGTAAGGAAGGCGGCCGCCATTTGGGACGCATGGCAGGAGTAGGCGCCACGGCGACGATTCTTGGTCTGGCCCTTTCGTGGGTGGCCTCCCAGCTGTTTCCAGATTTGTCCTATTCGGTCTACTTCGTGGCTGGTGGGATCGCAATCTTTGGTAGCGCTGTTCTGTGCTGGCTTCTGTCAGCGCACGCCGAAGGAGGCGCACGGTCGCGAATCGTGCTTCGGCGCGAGTATTCGCTCTACTATCTTCTGATCTTCTTGGAAGGCTGCCGCAGACAGATATTCTCGATCTTCGCGGGCTTCGCCCTGATCCTGATCTATCACGTCCCCGTCCAAGGCATGCTGCTACTGCAGTTCATCAACTCGATCATGATCGCGGCGACCGCGCCATTGATCGGGCGTGTGATCGACAAGTTGGGCGAGCGGAAACCGTTGACCTTCTATTCGATTGGCCTCATTGTCGTGTTCTGCGGCTATGCGACGTCTCGAACCGTCGGTGCGCTCTACGCTCTCTATCTGATCGACAACGTGCTCTTCTCGTTTGGGCTTGGGTTCACGACGTACCTGAATCGTATCGTGCGGCCAGGCGAGCTGACGCCGTGCCTAGCAATGGGCGTGACGATGAACCACGTTGCAGCGGTCACGGTCCCTATTGGCGGCGCCTTACTCTGGGAGCACTATCACAACTACCAACTGCCGTTCTGGGTTGGCGTCGGGATCGCTGCCGTCTCACTCGTTGCGACCCGGTGGTTGCCGAAAGGGCACTCAGCTGCGCCCGCCAACGCCTAAACTCGCCGTTTTGTGAGAAACTGGATCTGGGTCAAGTGGCCTTGGGGGTGGTGTCGTGCGTGTGTTCAAACCGTTATTGCTCGTTTTGTTACTGACCTGTTTTGCCTGGGCGCCTGCTCAAGACAAAGACGGCGACGCCGCCCGGGCGCAAGTTACCGCCCTATTCAAGGTCTTCAAGAGCCGCGACTGGAAGGGACTCTTCGCCATAACTGAGTTTTCGCCGGCGGTCAAGAAGGTCACAACCGATCCAGATGCGTTCGCCGCCGAAGTCGCGAAGAGCATCAAGGAAAGCGATCCAGGCGACGCTTTCGGGAAGATTTTCGACGGAATAAGCGACATAATCGCCGGCCAAGCGATCATCGAAGGCAATATGGCCTACGTCGCCACCTCCTGCAGGGCCAAAGTTGAGGATCAAACAGTTACGTTTGTCGGCCTCGCGAAGTTGATCAAGGTTGGAGATGCCTGGAAGTGGGATTTGGCCTTCTCAGACGACACGGACAAGGCGACCGAGCTTCGGGTCACGCAGTTAATTGGCAAGCCTGCGGGGTCGTAAGCAAGCGAGCTCGTGCCCTCCATTCCGAGGTCTGTCATCCCGACCGGAGCAGTGGCGAAGTGGAGGGACCGGAATTGGTCACGCCGCGCTAGGGTGGAAGCCTCGCATTAACAAACCGGTCCTTCGTCTGCGCCGCCGCTTCGCTCGGAATGAAATCCTATCCAGGAATCGACTGCAAGGCATCGGCCGACTTGCCTTAGACAGCCCCGGCGGTTTCCCGCTCGTAGTCGCCAGCGAGGATCCGGTCGTACGCACCAGACTGCACCCATCGCTCCAGCATTTGCGTTCGATGCACAGGCATCGGATGCGAAAAGGCGTGCGACATCAGCATGAAGATGATCACCTTGCCCACTGCATCTAGCCCCGTCATATCCTGATAGGCCCGGGCCTGGTCCATGAACGCTTCGCGGTTCATTTCGTGCGAGAGCCGGTTCGGCCCGGCCGTCAGCTTAATATTTGCGTCGATCGAAAGATCAAGCGATTGGGCGACAAGCAGGCCTGCCCGGTCAGCTGTGATTTCAGCCTGGCGATACCATTCGTAAAGCGCAAGATAAAGGGCTACCGTGGCTGCATCGCCTAGTCCCATAGTTCGGCGCCCCACCATGTCCAGCAACGGCCAAATGATCTCGGCAACACTCATGTAAAGGACGTGCTTGGCCTTAATGTGGCCGAGTTCGTGGCCGATCAAGTGGTAGAGCTCTTCGTCAGTAAGCGTCTCGACAATTGACGACCGCAGCGTGATGTAGGGTCGCTCCACTCCACATGTATGTGCGTTCGGGAACGGATTGCTCGTGATGTAAAGCTCAGGCTCCGGCATGTCCAGAATCTCGCAAGACTCACGCAGGATGTTGTGAAGGGTCTTGTACTGATTTGGACCGCAACGCACGGACATGGACATGTTCATGCAGTAGAGCCACCGATCAACGCCGTGCTCGTAAAACTTCTGAACGACAAGCGGGAGCAAGGGAATCTTTTTGAGCTTGTCCAAAGCCCATTTATCGGTGTCGGCGACAAACGCGTCTGCCGTTAAGCCTGTGAGAACCTTTCTTTCCGCCATACCTTCAGCTTACGACGTGAAAATAGTCAGGTTGCGCCATTAGGCTTAATTTCCTAGACGCTGCAGCAGAACTTCCAGGGTCAGACCTTCAATACTTACCCGCTTGAACCGGGAGATCGAACCCGAGACTACCGCTACCGATGACTTCGGAACCTTGGCCGCTTTAGCGATAAGCTCACACACCGCCGCGTTCGCTTGCCCGTCGGTGGGTGGGGCAGTCGTCCAGATGTGAAGGTTCGCTGAATCAGCGACCTCTATCTTGTTCCGACTCGCACGCGGATTGACTTTGACGTTAACTTCGCAGCCCGGATCAGGCTTGCGCGGCATCGTCAACCGGTGGCGTCTCGGGAACGGCCGGAGGAGTTACAATTGCGTCGCCCTGAACTACGGAAAGTCCTCGGTTAGCTTCTGCAAGCTCGCGGAGATGTCCTTCCAGCAGGCCACGGAAGCTGTTGATGAAGTTCTGCTTCTCCAACCGCAAGCGCTCGACGTCCCACTTGAGTGACTCAAGTGTTGCCTTCGATTCCTTGCCTGCTTCTTCGACCTTTGCCTTGTTAGCTTCGATAACGCGTGCGCCTTCTTGATGTGCAGCGGCGATGACTTCATCAGCCGTTCTCTGCGCCAGCATCAGCGTGTCTCCAAGCTTGGACTCCCGTCCCTTTAAGCTCTCCAATTCAGCCTTCAACTTCTCAAGCTCGTTCTCTTTGAACTGAAGCTGAGCTTTAAGCGCACCTATTTGGTCGGCTTCCTGCTTGAGCAGGGCATCGACCTGGTGCGTGTCATATCCTCGCAAAGCGATCTTGAGGTTATTCATTGCAATTAATTATCGGCTCTGGCATTGCCGGTCCTTACGTGTAAGTTAGAGTATCCGTTTTTGATTGTTCGCCGTCGTCCTCTATCCGGCTGGAGCGGTTGTAAATTCAGAACGAATGCCCACAATAGCGTCGAGATTTGCTTTCGCTTGGGTTGCCAACGGACCCTCCTGGAGGGATTTCAGCAGGGCCTCAGCCCTATCAAGATCGGCGAGCTTGATGCAAACCGCGCCGAGGTTCAGCTTCGTTTCATCGCCGAGGATTGCCGGATTGAAGCCAGTTTGGTGATCGTAATCGCCAGTGCGTCCCATCTCGACAAGTTGCTCCAACCTCAAACGCGCCGAAGTAAAGTCGCCGGACTGAAAAGCCCTTCCTGCAAGCAGATAAATGAGGGGTGGCGAGTTGGGTGTCCACTTTTCGATGAGCTCCTTGAGGCGGACGAAAGACCAGCCTTGGGGCCAATTTGATTCGGGAACCGATAGCAGGTATTCGAACAGCGGGGCCACGAGCGATGTTGGCGGGGTGTTTGCCGCTGACGCGCCGAGCACTTCTAGTGCCGAGTCTAGCAAGACGTCGTGACCCTCCTTGTTGCCAAGTTGGAGCAGCGTTCTGCCGTACTCGATGCGGTAGTAAAGCTGGCCCGGCCGTTCTCTTAGTTCAAGAGCCAAGAGCCTGGCCGCTCGCTCCAGTTTTGGGCGCCGTAAGGGTTCAAAGTATCCGTAATGCCGCAGCCTTAACTCAGTATTCTTCACCTTCATGCCAAGGTCAAGAGCGACTTTCTCTAGCTGGGGGTCGAAATGCGGATGACAGCGTCCGACTTGGGTAGGGACCTTGTCACGCCGAAACAGGCGTTGCTGCCACATTTCCGTGTAGTAATC
>JBBQMJ010000137.1:0-7880 GCA_038328815.1 Fimbriimonadales bacterium
CACCGATTGTGCTCTTGCACCTGCGAATGAAAATAAATTACACCCAGCGCCAGGAGCAAGCGGAGGGTTAGCACGTTATTCGCCCTCGGATTGGAACTTGCCGGCATCGGGTTCATCGGGTCGAGTCCATTGTACGACGCGTTAAGGCAACCTGCCCCACTTGCGGTCTATTTATTGACTTTGATGGCATGAAGAGCCGAGTTCTGCCCAGCATAGCAAGGATAGCCCCCCAAACCCTTAGGCTGATTTGTGGCTTCCATCAACCTACGCATCTTTATCCAAGCATATGGTCGGTCGACGTAGCCGCGATGCTTCGTCATAACCGCTTCTTCGTTCTGGTGCGTGGACAGATGCCTAATCCGCAAGCCGCACGAATCCGCCATTGCTGCCAAGGAAATAGGGCTGAAGAAATGCAAGTGTTCGGGATAGATCGCTAGGTCAGGCGGTGGCCCGCCTTTCTTGCATTTAAGGACGGGAAAACTCGGCTGCGTTACATAGACCAACCCGCCAGGTTTAACCTTGTCAACAACTAATCGTAGCGTCGAAACGGGATCTGGCAAGTGCTCAAGCACGTGCGAAAAGCGGATGATGTCGAAGGAATCATTTTCGAGGCCCACGACATCGTGCGGTCGAATTAACTCCACCACGTCTGAAATAATGTCGGCAGAAGGCTCGACACCGACTGTCCGTTGAAACCCCACCGACTTGGCCTCTTCAAGAAACGCAGGATAGGAGCAGCCAAAATCTAGAACCGACGTCTCCTCAGCCGCTCGTTGAGTAAGGGCAAGCAGGATGTGCGCGTGCTCTCGGTAGTAAGCGCGGCCCGCTTCTTGAATAGCGTCTTGACGGTGGTGAGCCGTGTAAGACGCCTCGTAATAAGCCGAAACTTCTTCCGCGGAAGGAAAGCTGTCCCAAAAGATATGGCGACAAACCCGGCATATTAGAAGGGGCCTCCCTTCCACAGCCGATTGCGGCACGAGACGTGAGCCCCCACAGATTGGACAGCGTCCGTTCAACGTCAATGCGCCTTCCGGACCACGCTCGGCTTCAATAGTTCAAAACTCTCAATCCAAACCGAGGTCCCATTGAAGCCTTCGACCTCGGCATAGACTTCAATCGGTCCGTCTGCCTCAAAAACAAGGGTAAGAGCAACTGTGGTGCTGCAAGTGCTTAATCGGCGCCTTGTACATGCCCGAGCCGACTCCGTCACTGTCTTTCACCCAAAGCGCGGCGATCCCCTCGGGATCACCGGCAACCTCCACATGCGCAACAAAACGCCCTGGTCCTCGGACCTGCACGTTTTTCGTACGGGTGGCCTTTCCAGACGGGTCTTGGCGACTGAGGACAACCAGCGTCAGAGCAACATATCCAGATTCTTTCGCAGCGGACTCTGGAATTGCCGCCACATTGACAAACATGCGGCTCCCCAACTTCCGGTAAAACTCGCGATCTACTTCTTTGTAAAAGTTCACGTCAAAACACTGGTAGCCCCTGGCGCGTAGGAATTCGATCACGTCTCTTTCGGCGTCCGGCCTCCACCCGTATTCGAATAGTATCACGGGGTGGTAGCGACGAATTAATTCTTCGGAGCCTTGCAGCGCCTCAAATTCCACATCCTCGACATCAAGCTTAACCACCGTTGGCGCCAAGCGGTTGGCGGCCACATAGTCGTCCAACGTAATGGTCTCTACGGTCGTCTTCGGCCACCCTTCCTTCACGCGATATAGCCCAGAAGCCACGGCGCTTGGGCGCTCATCGCAATAGAAGTCCACCTGCGCTCCCGAGACGTTGAAAATGGCGCGGTGGACAACTCTCACGTCGGAAGAATCGTTCGCGTCCAGATCGGCCCTGAGTTTCGGAATGAGGTCAGGATTGGCCTCGATCGCATGAACCTGGCCAGATGGTCCCACTATCCGGCGCATCGCGACGGCGATTCTACCAAAGTTCGCGCCCACGTCCAGTGCTGTATCCCCTTCCTTTAAAAAGTCCGCGATGAAATACTGCACGGGAAGTTCGCACCAAAGTTTTTGACCCGAGTATGACTGGCTGATAAGGGGGTTCCATTTTGTTGATCACAGAAGGCAACTCCGGTTGACGCGACTTGTTGTACTCAGAGTCATTGTACGCCCAAGGCTAGCTTCAATTTGCTCCCAGGGATGACCTATTGATTTGCGCTTGCAAGCAAGGGATGACGGGTCTCATTCTTCGCCGTCTTGCGAAGGAATCGCCGTTCCACAATGAACCAACTAGCGACGGCCAAAGCGAGCGAGATCATGACGGTAGGCAAGATCGCGCCGTAGCCTGCGACACCAAGGTATGTCCCGGCCAGAGATCCCGCCGCTGTACCATACAAGTAGGTTCCATAGCTCAGGTCCTGGTATTGGCCCTTAAAGACGCCGAAATTCTTGAAAATGGCCGACGGATGAAATCCAAACCAGAGCATCAGGTACGCGCCAGGAAACAGGTAGCCGAACCACATCCGATGCGTGATGTAGAGGCAGACTAGGACGCCAATCGCGACCGCCGCTCCAAGCGTCGAGTAAGTAATCCTATCCTTGAACTGGAAGGCTACCGCCCCTGCAAGAAACCAAGCATCCAGACGCAGGAATATAGCGGCTGTTGGTTCAAACACTTCAAAACGCAAGACAATCGCGGTCAAAAAGGCAGCTAAAACTAAGTAGCGATTCCTAAATAGCCCGGCCGCGAACAGCGCTGCAACGGCAAGGTAACACAACTCCTCATGAGTGATGGTCCACATCGGCCCGTTAATCGCGCCCAACACTCCCGCCCGAGAGAAGGCCCCCGGAGGTCCAGGCGCCAACCTCAACCACGCTTCGCTGATGAATTGCCAAGCCGGAATCGTCACAATCCGCTCAAAGTAGCCAGGCGCACTCAAGAGCGGCCCAAAAACGAACAGATACTAAACAATTGATCCCAATAACGCGGGCAAAATGCGCCGCACCCGCTTCTGCAGAAACTCCAGAGTTGAGGCGCACCGAAATCGGCTCTGAGTAATCAAATAGCCCGAAAGCAAGAAGAAAAAATCCACGGCGACATACCCAATGTTGCCAGTTCCCAACCTATCGTAGAACGGCTGCCACATCGGCCCCATCACATGCCCAACAATGACCGTAAGGGCCAGTACAAAGCGGATGAAATTAAGGTTGTTGGCCCGGCCGTTGGTCCGGGCAGAATCTTGGTCGTGAGCAAAAGCCACGGATTCCGGCACTGGGTATGGGTCGGCAACGGTTGACATCGGCAGGTTCATTGTACGATAGGAGATCGCCCTGCCCGGGTGCCCATCCCAAATGCTCCAGATCGCTATCAATCTGAAGCAGAATCTGCATAGCCTAGCTGCCTTCGCAGGTCAGGCGCGACCCGGTTAAACAACTTGATTTCTTCAGGCGTCAATTGCCGCCGACTCTGGGCCGCCGCGTCTCCACCCAGGCTCTGCGGAATAGTCGAACTGGCCGCCGGATCGGCACCAGCCCTAATCCGCTCCCGCCAATCCTCAGGTACCAATATTCCCAGGTGGCCCAATATTCCGCGCCAGTATCCTTCCGTTTCGTGCGAATCTAGATCCTTCAACGATCGCACAATGTCCTCGTACTTAACAATGAGAGCGCCAGCGCCATCCCAATACATCGCATTTCGCAGGAAGATATCCCGCACCCCAAGAAACTCGTCAGAGCGAAAATCCCACCCCGTGATGACAAACCGAATAACGTCCTCAAACTGAAGGTTATGCTCACGAATTGCCTTGCCTAGAGAAGTGGTGGCCTCTAACTGCGTCCCAAAGAGAAACCGTGCTAGCGAGAGCACGTAGTCGTAAGGATCGCGGATGATGAGGATGTGCCTAAAATCCTTTAGACAAATGGTCGACTGGACATCGCACACAACATGGCCCGTAAAAAATTTCTTCCCAGAACTCTGAAATAGGCTCGGCATCTCAGCGTTCGAAACGAACCTCCAGGGCACCTGATCGACGGGCGGAAACATCAAGAGGATGTTTCGCAGCAGCAAGGTGCCGCATTTGGGAACAGAATTAATAAAGATCGGCGTCTCAAGGGGCGCCCGATCAAACTTCAACATCAACTGGTCAAGAGCACGGCTGGCATCGGCCATCGCCTCCTTTGGAAGGTCCGCCGCTTGCCGCAATACCTGAGCAGGGACGCTCCCAGGCTGGGTATCTACTGGTTCCCTAATTTTGCGCCCGAACCTCATGAACTTGCTCCTTGTTTGAATGCGTGCAGTGAAGAGTTTTGGCCCGCGTAATAAGGGTAGGCGCAAGTCCCCCGAGGTTCATCGACCGCCCCCTTAAGGCGGCGCATCTTAAGCCATGCGAAGGGAATATCGATAAAGCCCTGGTGTCGAGCCAGCACCTCTGCCTCTTGTTGGTGGGTAAATAGGTGTCTTATTCTTAGCCCGTTGGCCTCCGCTAATACGGCAAGTGAAATTGGGCTGAAAAAATGGAGATGCTCTGGATATACCGCCATGTGTGGCGGCTTGCCACCCTTCTTACACTTCAATACCGGAAAACTAGGCTGAGTTATATAAATCAAGCCGCCAGGTCTGATTTTCGTTGCAACTGATCGCAGAGTCCCAACAGGATCAGGTAAGTGCTCAAGAACGTGGCAAAAGCGCACGATGTCAAACGAGTCGTCTTCAAGGTTTGCAACATCGTTGGGCCTAATTATCTCCACAACATCTGAGTCGATTTGTGTGGCGGGCTCAACTCCCACTGTTCGCTTGAATCCAACAGCCTTAGCCTCCTCCAAGAACGTGGGGAACGAGCAGCCGAAGTCCAAGACAGAAGTTTCCTCCGGGCCGCGCTTGGTCAAGGCCAGGAGAATATATGCGTGTTCTCGGTAATAAGCGCGATTCGCTTCCTGGATAGCGTCTTGGTTGTGCTTTGCTGAATAAGAAGCTTCGTAGTAAGCCTCCACTTCAGCCGGCGTGGGAAAGGACTCCCAAAATATGTGGCGGCAAGCTCGGCAAATCAATAGAGGCCTGCCAGATTCTTCGGTGAGATGAAATAGGCTGGCGCCCGAGCAAATAGGACAACGGCTGTTCAAGTTCAAGCTCTCGGTTTCACTTTACCATTTGACTTGGCGATGCCCGAACCGGGCCGATAGGGTACACCTAGCCAAATTAGTCGCCACGCATCAAGGAGATAGATATGTCCGCACCTGAATCGAAGACTGACCGCACCGCATTGGGAACCTTGCTGATCCACATCTTTGCCCTTGGATTCTTCATCGTAGCCGGACTCTCGGTATTGGGCTATGTAGCGCTCATAGCGCCGACTGTCGGCCTGAAATAGCGTTAAAGGGAACAAGGAATTCGAGCGACTCTCTTCAAATCAAGTTCCTTCCCCTACCTGGGGGAAGGTGGCTCACTCCGGTGAGACGGATGGGGGTTCCGAGTCTTCAATCCATTCTAGGGAATTAGGAATTAGGAAGCCAAGGACTAAGTCTCTAAGCGCCATCAAGATTTGTGGCCGTCCAGTCCCGACTCCCAATTCCTAGTTCCAAATCCCTTCCCCAACCGAACAATTTCCACTAACCACTGGTCCTACCTTAACCGGCCCTCTGGCACCCTTTGGCCAGCTTTGTTACTTGCCGGAAAGGAGATTTCACCATGCCTGTAGTGATCCGAAACGAATCTGATGTCGATGTAGAAGCAAGGTCTTCCCTCGCCGTAATCATCACAGTCCTCGTCCTTGCCGCCGTTTTTGTCCTCGGCTATTTCGCCTGGTACGTTCCGAACCAAGCGGCCAGTTCCACTGTGATCGTCCACGACCAAGCGGCACCGGCGCCGTCGACAACGATTGTGAACCCACCTTCGCAAACCATCGTCAATCCGCCGGCCCAGACGCCAGTCATTGTCCAAGGTCAGCCTGGTCCGAAGGGCGACACTGGCCCCAAAGGCCCCAAGGGCGATCCACCCGATCCTAACGGACCTGGAAATATCGGCGACAACCCCGCACCTTCCACAACTGGTCAGTAGTTATTTGCCGTATGGCAACCATTTGATCAACCGGGGTCGAGGTAGAGCACCACTCCTATCTCGATCCCTCCTTATTTCGGTCCAAAATGAACCATGCTCAAGCGTGGTGTTTATCCTGCGGCGGTGACTCCTTTTGCGCCCGATGGCCGCATCGACATGCCGTCCGTCGCCCGACTCCTCGCCTTCTATGAATCGAAGGGCTGCAGCGGCGCCGTCCTAGCCGGAACGAACGGCGAAGGTCCTTCCCTAAGCGCGGTAGAAAAGCGCGACCTCATCAAAAGTGCCATGCCGTTGAGGGGTGATTTGGACCTGATTCTAGGCATCGCAACCTCCAGCCTAGACGAGGCCAAATGGCTATGTGAGCAAGGAGCTAAATGCGGCGCAGAAGCTGCCCTCGTAATGCCTCCAAGCTATTTCCGCGAGGCTACGGAAGAGGGCATCATCGCCTGGTTCACAGCCCTTCTGGACTCAAGCCCCCTCCCCATAATCGTTTACAACTTCCCTCAAAAGACCGGCATCGAGATTACGGTTTCCCTTCTGGGCAACTTAGTGGGGCACTCCATGATGGCAGGCGTGAAAGACAGCAGCGGCAACGCAGCCAACCTCGTGGCATACAAGCAGGTCGTGAAGGAAAAGGCGCTTTACGTCGGCAACGAAACCCTGATCTGGCAAGCATTGGAGGCCGGCTGGACCGGCACCATCAGCGGCGCAGCCAACGTCCTACCCGGCTGGCTGTCCGAAGTGGTATTCAGTTTCGGCACAGAGCCCGGCCGAGTCAAATTTGACTTGATCGTTCCCGCGATTGAAGCCCTGCGAAAGTCCCCGCAGCCAGCAATGAACAAGGCGCTGCTCCATAGCCTGGGCGTTATCAATCGTTCCGATGTCCGTTTACCGCTGATAGGTGTTGAGCCGGGTTCTTTCGAGACAGTTAGAATGATGATCGAGCAGCGTTTGGGCTCGCTAAGTTGAACAGGGCCCCGAGGTCGTCTTTCCGCCAGCGTTCCGGAAAATGCCCGGCGAGCATGCGCTCTTACGAGTAGCGCGTAGGCGGGGGATGGTTCGTGCCGCCGTTCCGGGCTCTTCGGTTGCTATCGCAAAGAAGGGGAACGGCGTTCGACCCTTCCGGTTCAGATTGCGGCTGCAGTTCGTCCTGAACTCTTGCAAATGAGAATCTCCGCCGTCGTCGCCCTAACCTGCCTTGCCGCGGGCGCCTGCGGACAAACCAAATGGCGCGCGTTCTCGCTGGACGGCGGCTTCCGCGTAAGAATCCCACTGTCTGCCAAGGTCCTCACCCTGCCCAAAACCAAGGGAAACACCAAGCAATACACCTTCAATGACCCCGATGCGCGAATCTACGCCATCGTGCAATCCAAAACCGTCGGACCTTTAACGCCCGAGGCCTGGATGAAGGGCATCCTAGCTGGCATCGCCAAACACGACGAGCTCGAAATTGTGGACGAGAAGGAGTCCGTCTATCACGGCTGGGCGCGTCTGGACCTGACCGTGACCCAAGGCGATGGCCTTGTGTCAACAACAAGAGCATTCCTCGTCAAAGATAGCCTTGTAACCCTAAGCGTCCAGTGTGGCAAAGGCATCAAAACCCCAGCCGATCTTGAAACCTTCCTGAACCCTGATTTCCCCAGCACCGTCGGTGAAGGACCCCTAACCGCAAACGGCCCCGCCTTCAGGCCATTCCCCCTTGGAACCAGCGGAATCTCAGCCGATTTCCCCGCCGAGCCCAAGCTCCACGAAGAGGGCGGCATGAGCCAGTACGCCGGCGCCTATCTCAACAGATTCTATGCCGTCGGTTACAAGGACTGGACGGCAACCTCAGACCTAACACCCGAACAAAAGGCGCAAATTAGATTAGG
>JBBQMJ010000138.1:0-7862 GCA_038328815.1 Fimbriimonadales bacterium
GGGTCCGGAGGACCTGACGAAGCAGGTCCCTCCCGATCGTAAGTGATTGGTGGTGGTACCGGATGGACGGCACGGGGGCAGTCCCTCCCGGGGATTGGTTTCTTGCGGCAGTTTTCAAGGTTCTTGGACTCGACCTAAAGACTCCCGCTCCACCTGCCAACACTACTGATGTGCCGAGCTATTCGTGAGGCATGCGGATCGATGGATCGGTCTGGGAGTGACGTAGGGATGCGCGGGAAGGAGTTACTGACCGTGCCTTTTATCGACAACATGTTTTCTGGAAGATTGGCGAATATACAGTCTGCGCTTGATCGCACGACGAAACGCCATTCGCTCATCGCTGACAACTTGGCCAACGTCAACACGCCTGGCTTTAAGCGCAAAGACGTCGATTTCAACGTCATCCTGGACGGCAAGATGAACCCCGGCAAAGTGCGCATGCAGCAGATGCATGACGAGCAAGCCCAGCGCGCCTCCGATCAAACCAGCCTCCGCCTCGACGGCAACAACGTCGATATGGAGCGCGAAGTGATGTCCATGTCTGAGACAGAGCTCCGCTACGAGACCCTTACGCAGATGACCACGAGCTACTTCAGCGAGCTGAAGAATGCGATTCACGAGGGCAAATAGAGGTCAAAGGTCAAAGGTCAAAAGCTAAGAGTTAGACATGAGTTTAAATAACGTTTTACGAATCAGTTCCTCCGGCCTCGCTGCAGAGCGATTCCGCATGGATGTCATCTCGGCGAACATCGCAAACGCAAACACGATGAAGACCGATGGAAAGGATCCCTATCGCCGCCGTGACGTGACACTTGCAGGCGGACCTAACGGAGTTCAGATCACGGGAATCCTCGAAGATCAGCGGCCGTTCCGCGAGATGATCGACCGCAGCAACCCCAACGCCGACCCCAAAACAGGCGTGGTCACCTATAGCAACGTGGAGCCGGTGGAGGAAATGGTCAACATGCTCTCCGCCAGTAGAGCCTATGAAGCCAACATCGCTGCCTTCAACTCAGCCAAAGGCATGATCCGCGACGCCCTACAGATTGGAAAGATTTAACCGTAATACCGCAACACCGTAATACCGATCCGAAATGAGAATCAACCCACTTACCACCATCCAGAACCCGGCGCTGCAGCAGTTGTCTAACGCAACTTCCTCAAGCAACCTCATTGGTCCTGGCGGGGCTGGCAAGGATGGCGGAGATTTCGCGCAAACGTTGATGGACGTCCTGAAGGAAGTTAACGCCTCGCAGCAAAGCGCTGCGCAGAAGCAAAACCAATTCATGACGGGTCAACAGGTGGATTATCACGACTTGATGATCTCCATGGAAAAAGCGAGCATCTCCATGCAACTGACAATGGCCGTCCGGAACAAGATTCTGGACGCCTATAGCGAAGTCAGTCATATGCAGATCTAGCCTCCGCGGAGTCTTAGGCTTGGTATCCCCTGTGCTGGTTAGCACTTATGGGCGGAATACTAGAACGAATAAAGAGTTGGTGGGATGGGGCTGAAAAGTCTCAGCGCACTATTGCAACGGTCGGAGGCGGATTCCTCGCTTTCCTGATCGTGGTCACTTACATGTTTGCCTCCAGGCCCCACATGGGCTTGCTGGCAGCCGGGCTTAGCAGCGCTGAGCAAGGCACGGTTGTCATGGAGCTCCAAAAGCAAGGTGTTGCCTACGACATGGACGCTTCGGGAAACATCAGCGTACCGAGCGACAAGATCGCCGAGCTTAGAGCAAAGCTGATCATGAAGGGCACCATGCCAGCGACGGGCCATACGGGAGTTGACCCCGATCTCGCAAACATGTCAGTCATGTCGACGCCTCGCGTCGAGAAAGAGCGACTGAAAGGAATTGCAGAAGCACGATTAGCCGAGAACATTGCGTCATTGGACGGCGTTTCATCGGCAAGCGTCCATCTTGCCCTCGCTGACGACTCGCCCTTCGTTTCCGAAAAGAAAGCAGCTACAGCAAGCGTCATCGTCTTTGGCAAAGGGGACGGATCGCTTGGTAAAGAGCAGGCTCATGGCATCGCGCTACTCGTCGCTAGTTCTGTCCCTGACCTTGATCCTTCGGGAGTAACCGTGGTCGATGGCCATGGCAACGTGATCAATGATCCAGGCGACCAGGCAAGCCCCAGCGGGAAAGTGAGCAACAAGCTCGAAACCGAGAAGCTTGAAGCGCGGCGACGCGAGAGGGAGATCCAAAGCAAGCTTGACGCTGTCTTTGGCGCTGGCCAAACGCTCGCCACCGTAAACCTAGAAATCGATTTTAAGGGTGAGAAGTTCACCTCTGATACGCACACACCTGTTCAGCCGGTGGAGACGAGCTCGACGGTTGAGAAAATGTCTGGCGGTGGAACAGCTGGCGGCACAGGCGGCGCTTCAGGAGTCGGGACGAACGCTGCTGCGGCGGCGGCCGCGCCGACCGCTGTCACGGGGGGCCCTGATAAGGCCAATAGCGGGTACGAGAATAAGTCCACCAACACGACATACGTGATGGATGAGAAGCACAGCGAAGGAGAGGACCCCGCCGGAAATCTCAAGAGCATGGCGATCAGCGTTCTAGTCAACAGCGACAAGATCAAGGACCCAAAGCCTGTTCAGGATTGGATAACCAACTACCTAGGCGTCAAAGCTACGGACAAGAATTTCACAGCTAACGTGGTTTCCACGAAATTTGATACTACGGCGGCAACTGATGCGGCTAAGGCAGCCTCCGCGGCTTCAACGCGAGACAGAATGCAGCAGATATTCTCGCTGCTACCTATCGTCGCCCTTGTAGGCGTTGCTTTGATGGTGATCAAGGCGCTTGGCAAGTTCGCCAAAGGCGGACAGCCGCTCATGGTTGCTACCGGCGATGGCAGAACTATCGCCCTTCCCTCTGGCGGCATCAATGTCTCGGCCGAAGGACTTGCTCAGAATGGCGGCACATTGACGATGGCAAATGGCCAGCCAGTCGCTACTGGTGGGCTACCGCGCTTGGCGCGAGGACTCGGTGGCGAAGAAGAAGAGGGAGATTACGAGGTCGACTCGATCAAGCGCAAGATTAACGTCCCGCTTGAGCAGATCAAGAAGATGAGTTCGGACCGACCTGAGGTTGTTGCGATGCTGATCAGAACATGGCTCATGGAGGAACGACGATGAGAAAGCGCCCAGAGGATTTAAACAATAGGCAGAAGGCCGCCGTGGTATTGATGGTGCTTGGACCGGAAATCTCCGGCAAAGTCGTCCGCCATTTTGACGAGGATCAGACCGAACAGCTTTCATTGGAGCTTGCGCGCCTCGATAAGATTACGCCTGAGCAGCGCGAGCACATCATTCAAGAGTTCTATGAGGTCGCTCTTGCGCAGGACTTCATTGCAGAAGGCGGCGTGGAGCATGCTAAGCAGCTCCTGATTTCAGCCTTCGGACCGGAAAGAGCCGAGGAGATGACGAAGCGCTTGGTGCAGGCGATGCAGGTCGTTCCCTTCGACTTCCTCCGCAAAGCCGACCCCGCACAGGTTCAAAGCTTCATCCAGGACGAGCATCCTCAGACGATTGCGCTGATCCTTGCTTATATGCCGATGAACAGCGCGGCGCAGATTCTTTCGAAGCTAGCTTCCGACCTTCGGGCAGATGTTGCCAGCCGAATTGCAATGATGGACCAGACACCTCCTGAGGTTATCCGCCGGGTCGAGCAGGTGCTGGAGCGAAAGGTTTCCTCCATCCTCAACCAGGAAATGACCCAAGCTGGTGGCCCGAAGGCACTCGTCGATTTGCTAAACCGCGTCGATCGTTCTACGGAGCGCCTCATCATTGAGTCGCTCACCGAGAACAACCCTGAGCTTGCGGAAGTGGTGAAGAACATGATGTTCGTGTTCGAAGACATCATTCAGCTCGAGGACCGGGCGATCCAGTCGATCATGCGCGAGGTGGACATCAAGGACCTTGCGACGGCTCTTAAGGGTACGAGCGCCGAGGTTCAAGAGAAGATTTTCAAGAACATGTCCGAACGTGCCGTGGGCATGTTGAAAGAGGACATGGAATTCATGGGACCTGTGCGACTAAGAGTCGTTGAGGAAGCCCAACAGAAGATTGTTGCCGTGATTCGAAAGCTTGAGGAATCAGGCGAGCTGGTTATTGGCCGAACCGGAGAGGAGGACGTCCTTGTCTAGGCACGGCTTACACACAGACCCGACCGAGAAGATCACGACGCTATTCCAGGCGCCCCCGGGATCAGGAACTGAGAAGATCACTCTTTTCTTTCAGGACCCGGCGAAGGTTGACAATACGCCGAAGGCGCTACATTTGGCGAACTTGCCAGCGCAGCCGCAACTCAGCCGACCCGAGAAAGAAGTTCTCAAGAAGAAGGAAGACCTGTATGCAAAGGCGTATCAGGAAGGTTATCAACGAGGATTTGATCAGGGTCGCCGCGAGGGTACTGAGAGCGGCATGAAGATCGCGATTCACAATACGACTGAATCGGCTGCTGCTTCGCGCAAAGTGGAGTTGGACTCTTTCTTCCTCGCTCTTCAGAGGGTTCTGCACTCAAGCAATGAGGCTATGGCTGAGTGGTATCGGCTGGCGGAGGAAGAGCTTGGCCCGATCGTTGCCGACATCGCACAGCGAGTTGTGATCGACGAGTTGAAAATCAGCCGAGCGAACATTCTTGCGATCGTTAAGGACGCGATGTCTGAGATCACCCACGCTTCAACGGCTCGGGTTCGCGTGAACCCGTTTGATTCCGCACTTATGAAGTCGTTTGAAGAAGAGATTAAGGCCTGCGCTCAGAGTGTGAAGGAAATCGAAATCGTTGACGACCCCACCATTGAAGGCGGTTGTGTGATCGAGACAGAAGGCGGTTTAGTTGACGCCCGCATCGAAAATAAGATTGCCGTGCTTACCACTGAATTAAGGAAGGCGGCATGAGCTTTCTAACCGTAGCGCCGAGATTTGAAAGGCTGAAACGAGCGGTTGAAGGCACCAGTCTCGTGAGAATCTCCGGACGAGTGACGCAGGTTCTCGGACTGGTTATCGAGTCCAACGGCCCCAACTCACGCATTGGCGATGTCTGCATCATCGCGGCCGAAGACGGCCCTCCAGTTCAGGCTGAGGTTGTGGGATTCAAGGGCGACCGAATTCTATTGATGCCTTTGGGCGAGATGTCCGGCGTGCGGGCGGGTTGCCTCGTAGATGCCACCGGAAGTTGCATGATGGTTCCCTACGGCAGCGCCCTTCTTGGCCGAGTTTTGGACGGCCTTGGAAATCCCATTGACGGCCTCGGGATTTTACAGCCTGAGGGCTATTGCCCTGTTATCAACCAGCCTCCCAACGCAATGGAGCGCCCGCTTATTCACAATCCGCTGCCTACGGGTGTCCGGGCTATTGACGGCATCCTTACCCTAGGCGAGGGCCAGCGTATGGGCATCTTTGCTGGTTCCGGTGTTGGTAAGAGCACTTTGCTGGGAATGATCGCGAGGAATTGTCATGCGGACGTCAACGTCATCGCGCTTGTTGGAGAACGAGGCCGTGAAGTTCAGGAGTTCATCAAGAATGATTTGGGGCCAGAAGGCCTTGCCAGAAGTGTCGTTGTTTGCGCGACCTCGGAGCAACCGGCTTTGGTTCGCATTAAGGCTGCGCTAGCCGCGACAGCGATTGCGGAAGGTTTTAGAGATCAAGGCAAGCGGGTGCTACTGATGATGGACTCGGTTACTCGATTTGCGATGGCTCAACGCGAGGTTGGTCTTGCGATCGGCGAGCCACCGAGCACGAAGGGTTATACGCCAAGCGTTTTCGCCCTGCTTCCCCGCTTGATGGAGCGGACGGGCACATCGCCCAAGGGCTCGATCACTGCTCTCTATACTGTCCTCGTCGAAGGCGACGACACGAACGAACCGATTTCCGATGCCTCCCGGTCCATCCTTGATGGTCACATTGTGCTGAGCCGGCAGCTGACAAGCCGCGGCCACTATCCGCCAATTGATGTGTTGGAAAGCCTTAGCCGTGTAATGCCGATGGTTGTTGGTGAAGATCAGATCCAGCAAGCCAGAGACGTTCGTGAGCTGCTGGCGGCCTATGACGATATTGAAGACTTGGTAAGCATTGGCGCCTACAAGCCTGGCTCTAAGCCACTGGCAGACCGGGCCCTTTCGCTCCACGACAAATTGAACGGATTCCTCCGGCAGAACAAGGCTGAGGGCTCCAGTTTTGAAACCACGACCACTACCCTGAAGGAGATCCTCCGTGAAGAAGTTTAAGTTCCGACTTGAGAAAGTCCTCGAGTATCGAACCCTAGTTGAGCAATGGGCCAAGGAAGCATTCCTTGAAGCGCGCCTTTCGACGTTTGAGTGTGAAGGCAAGATTGCAGACATTAAGGCGCACAGACGCGAGATGCTGACGCAATCCGTGGGCAATGTTCAGGAGCACTTGGCCATTGAGCTGATGCTTCAGAAGAGCGATGATGAGGAGCGCGACCAGCACACTGTGCTTGCCGTGCTGAAGGATGAAGAGGAAGTTGCCCTTGAAGAGTGGAAGTTGAAGCGTCAGGAGCTTAAGGCACTGCAAAAGCTCAAGGAAGAAGCTCTGAGAGTTTGGCAGCACGAGTCCAACGTCGCCGAGCAAAACGAGCTTGATGAGTGGGCCGTGACGAGGAAGGTCTCCTAATGTCCGATATCCAGCCCTTTCAGCCCCTTGGGCCAGAAGGCATCCAGCGCCGAATCCAAGAGATTCAGGCGAAGATGGCATCCGTCTTTGGAGCGCCGGCATCTTCACCTTTGTCGCCTTCGAGCCCGGGTTCCTTCGATGGCGTTTTGAAGCCGTTTGATGTCAACGCTCCCGGCGTTTCAATCAAGGGTGGGCAGGCTTCGCCGCAATTGAAGGGGCTAATCGATTCGGCGGCTAAGAACCATAACGTTGATCCTGATTTGTTGGACGCGCTTGTGAATGCGGAGAGCTCTTATGATCCTTCGGCTCGATCTCGGGCAGGCGCGCTGGGATTGTCTCAACTTATGCCGGACACGGCAAAGGGACTCGGCGTGAACGATCCATTCGATCCGGCCCAGAATCTCAATGGCGGCGCCAAGTATTTGAGGAGCTTGTTGGACAAGTACGGCGATATCCCTACGGCCTTAGCTGCCTACAATGCGGGGCCTGGCTCGATTGACAAGTATGGGGGCATCCCCCCTTACTCCGAGACCAAGACTTATGTGGCGAAGATTATGGCGAGCTATAACGCGAGGAAGACGCGATGAAGTCGTGGCTGATCGTGCTTCTACCGATTATCGTATTTGGCGCTCTTATTGGCGCTGGCGTCATGAAGGTGCCTGGCATTAACGACAAGCCGGCAGCGAAGAAGGTCGCCAAGAAGGCTGTACCCGATGTGGCAGCTCCTGTAGATGCGGCGGTCGTTGCTCCGGCAATTACTCCGACCCAAGAAGCTCCCAAGCCGGCCCCTGATGCAAAGCCGGAAGCCCCGAAGGCAACGATCGACTTGAACAAGGGTAACGCTCGGCTTGCCAAGCTTTGGAACGACATGGATGCGGCGGCGCTCTCGGGCATCGTTGAGAAGTGGAAGGATGAGGATCTGGCGCAAGTTCTTGCCGTGATGGATAACGCTAAGGTTGTTGAGCTGCTGGGCAAGATGAAGCCGGAAAGGGCGTCCGCCCTCAGCCGTGAGCTTCAGAAGCTTGCGAGCATCGTACCTCCGGCACCTGCCGCGGGTTAGGAGCACTCTGGAGCGCTGTCCGCCTATCCGGAAGGGCCTGAACGGCCGATATGGGATTGCCCGTTCATCGGGCGGGTTTAAGCCCTGTAGGGGCGAAGTATATTTCGCCCTTACAGGGCTTGGGAACGTCGCCATTCTTACCCAGGCCGATGG
>JBBQMJ010000139.1:0-7855 GCA_038328815.1 Fimbriimonadales bacterium
GATGTCTACGCGGTCATCCAGAACGAGCCACCAGGGCTGGCCGTGGACTGCAATGTCACGTTCATTGTCAACGATAAGGATGTTATCGTCGTGGATGCGAACATTGGACCGGAATCTGCAGCGGCCACCATACGCGCCCTGCGTAGGATCACTCGCAAGCCGGTTCGGTACGTGATCAATACCCACTACCACGACGATCATATTGGAGGTAACTCGACTTTCCGGAAGGCATATCCAGGGGTCGAGTTCATCGGGCATGCCAGCACGTACGAGAACTTGAAGACCTTTGCTGCGCCAAGTCGCAAATCCATGATCGAGACGGCGCCGCAGATGACGGCTTACCTTCGCAAGTTAATCGAGAAGAAAAAGGGCTACTTAGGCACACCGATTACAGAAGAGGAGCGCCTTGCCTATCTCAGCGATATCCGTCTCGCGGATCGATATGCGAAGGAGATGCCGAAAGCCGAGATTGTTGAGCCGGACATTGCCGTGAGAGACAAGCTAACGATCAAGCGAGGATCGCGTTTGATCGAAATCATGCATTTGGGCAGCGGCCATACGGGCAGCGACCTGGTCGTGTATCTCCCCAAGGAGGGCGTTGCCATTGCAGGCGATTTGATTGTTTGGCCCGTTCCGATGGTAGGCAGTCCCCAATCACACGTTGATGCGTGGCCGGTAACGCTGCGCAAGCTTCTTGATCTTCACGCTGCAATTCTAGTCCCTGGGCATGGGCCAGTGATGCGAGAGCCTGTCTACCCAGAGTTGTTGATTCGACTATTCGAGGCAATCAATACGCAGGTGGCTGCCGCGGTTGTTCGTGGCGATAAGTTGGAACAGATTCAGAAATTTGTTGACTTGAGCGAGTTCGAGAAACAGTTTGTCGGAAACTCACACCTCAAGAAGACGCTGTTCGAGGTCTATTGCCGTGAGCCTGCTATCAGCGAGGCGTTCAGCGAATGCTCAAAGCATGGCTAGGCATCTTTGTCGTAGGCGACCCTCAACCAGTGCTCGACATCTTTATCGATCTGTTGAATTGAGTCAATCGGAATTCGATGGGTTATGCGATCGCCCTTTGTCGCGCCGCCCGTGTCGATTAAGCGATCCTGAGTCGATACGCCTTTCAACGCTAGCCCTAAGTCGATTCTTGCCTTGGTCGTCGGCTTGATTTGAGCAAAGACGTGCTTGCGGTAGAGCGGCACAATGGTCGAGCATGGGCAGGCGATGACATCGGGGGCGATGGATAGTCCGATCTCCAAAAGCTTCTCGTAAATCGGGATCAAGCCCTGTCTACTCGCGAACATTTCGCGCACTGATCCTTCGGGGTCGTAGCGCTCAGTCATGCTTCCCTTGCCCGAAGCCCGTTCTGCAACCCACATCGCGTAGTTCATTCCAAATCCGTGCTCGGATTTGAGCCAATACAAACGCTCCTTTTCCTCAGCCGGCCCATCCCTTTGGACGATGCCAATCCATTCTTCCAGTGTCTTGCCTGTCTTAGTTTCGATGTTTCGCATGGAGGTTTCCTCCATCTTGAAACCGGGATGCATGCTGTATCGACTCTTTCGCTGCTCGGCGATGCTCATAGTTAGATTATATGGTGATTTCAGGTTTAGAAAAGAATGTGAATTGTCGACGTGTAAGCCATGCTTAGAGTTCAATTGATGCGGCTAAGAATGCCCCAAAAACTTGTTGACCGGATTCTAGGGGCCAGGGTCATTTGGACCGTGACCCTCGCCCTTGTTGGCATCCTATTGGCGCTTCCTGACTCTTCGAACGCACAGGCGTCAAACCAAATGCCGGGGCCGATTCTGCTTGCGCACTACATGCCATGGTTTTCAAACAAGGCTATTAGCGGGAAGTGGGGCTGGCACTGGACGATGAACCACTTCGACCCGGACGTCAGTGTCGGCGGCAGGCAAGAGGCGGCTTCAAAATATCGTCCCCTGATCGGGCTCTATGACTCGGGGGATCCTGACGTTTTGGAGTATCACGTGCTGCTCATGAAGCTGGCCGGCTTCGATGGCGTTGCCATTGACTGGTATGGACTTGAGGATTACTACGACTACGCGACTGTTCACCGAAACACCCAGCGCCTTGTCAAAGCGCTCCAAAAGGCGCACATGAAATTCACGCTCGTCTACGAGGATCAGACGGTGACGCAGCTAATCAAGGGCAAGGTTTACGGGTCGGATGAGGCTATCGACAAGGGTAAGCAACTATTCAGTTGGCTTGAAGTCAATTGGTTCGGCATGCCTTCCTATCTTCAGATTGAGAAGCGTCCGGTTCTCATGGTGTTCGGGCCGCAGTTTTATAAGGATGACGATTGGGCGAAGATGTTCTCTGGACTGAAAACTCAGCCTGACTTCTTCACGCTTATGTTCAAGCGCGGACCAGCGGTCGGTGGATTTTCGTGGCCAACGCCGCAGAAAGGTGAATTAAAGAGTTGGGATGAACTCGCGATGTTCAACAAACGATCCGCCGGCTGGAAGGCGAGTATCGGAGTTGCCTATCCGCGGTTCAATGACACTTATGCTGAAGCCAGCCTTCCGGGCTACCCCGTGATCTCCGACAATGGCGGCAAGACTTACCGTCAGACTTTCGATCTGGCGCTCGCAAACCGATCGCCGATCGTGCAAGTTGCAACTTGGAACGATTGGGGCGAGGGGACTCAGATTGAGCCGTCCATTGAATTTGGCTACCGGGACCTTGAAACGACGCAAGAGTGCCGTCGATCAGTAGACAAGGGCTTTGCCTTCAAATCGGGCGACTTACGAGTGCCGTTGCAGCTCTACAATTTGCGGAAAGCCGCCGGTAGCGACGACCCAAGGCGAGCAAGACTGGATACGATTGCCAGGCTCCTTTACGACGGAAAGGTGGATGCGGCGCGAGCGGCGCTTACCGGCTTAGAGAGGTGAGGCATTGCTGTGGAACGGATTGTGTCCGCCCGATGTTCTATACTGATGGAGACAACGGGGGCGAACGGGTTCGACAGGGCTGGTTCGACTTTCGGTTGCGAGCCGAGGCGCCGCTGGCCTCGTTAAAAGCGGCAAAAAAAGTAGTTGCGAATAACACCTACGCTTACGCAGCTTAATTGACTGCGGGTCCGCCCCTTCCGAGTCTGTAGGAAGGAGTTCGGGTCTAACTAAATCAGAATCGGCGAGTGAGCTTCTGTTCGTAGCAAGCTAGCCTAAAATAACCGGACTGGACAATCACTCAGGCGGCTCCGGCAGAGAGTGGTGTCGAGAAAAGTACAGGAGAGACGCTCGTGGCTTAACTGAAGGGCCGACAGCTTTGGAAGCGAGTTCAATTCTCGCCGCCTCCACCAAAGTTTGAAGGTATGAGAGGGCTGGGTCCGAATAAGACCCGGCCCTCTTCTGTGCAGAACACCTCTTCAACCTGCGATAAGGTAGGGCCTGAAGGCACATGCCAAAACTCTATAACATTCAAGATTGGTTTACTCCTGAATATGAAAGGTGTATGGTGAAGCTCCTACCGCTTATTCCGATGGCCTTCAATGACCCGGTGGTTAGGGATGAGGAATATCTGAAGCAAAAACGTGAGAGTCCCTTTCCGTGGCACGATCAGGTATATCAAGTGCTTTCGACAGGTGGCCCATTTATCTGGTTTGGGGACCACCCAACGATCGGCGAAAATTTGATCAAGACATGCAATGCCTTCGCAATGCGATCCATCTTGCCAAGTTACATGGTCGCCTCGATAGAGGTGTTTGACAACGGAGATTCTGCCGCGGAGCAATCCATGATGCCTGAACTGCTTGCGAACCGATTGACTAAAGAGAGTGACCAGGATGAACGATTCAACGCCTTCAAGAATTTATTCTGATCTCCAATTAGGCACGATTACAGCTGTATTGAGCCTCATAGCGACGAGAAACGATCGAGAGGGCTATGCCGCGTCCAAAGCATTGAAGTCTTATTGGGAAAGAATTCCTAGTGCGCTGAATATTTGAATTGGATTTATGGGTGCCTGCTTACGGACCAGGTACTTGATCGTGAGGCCAGGGCTTTTATTGTCGGACAAACAAAAAGCCCCAAGCGCAAAGTGCGCTTGGGGCTGAGGGAGGCCGAATTAGCTTAGGCTCGTCGCCGTCGCTTGATTGCTGCGATAACGCCGATGCCAACGATTGCCATCGTTGCCGGTTCGGGAGTGGTTGTAGGATCGTCGAACTGGGTGTCGACCCAGCCTTCCACGATGATCCGGAATGGGTCGCCTACTCCAACATTTCCAGCGCCCGTTGTGTTGACAACAACTTCAAGATTCCCTGGAGCAGCGGCGATGACCTGATAGGCGATTGGATCGGTGCCAAAGAAGTTGCCCGAACTCCCGGAGTCTCCGAGGTAATGCGTAGCCTTGTTCAGCGGGTCATACGACGTCTGGTACGCGGAACCAAAGACGTTTGCCCCAGAATCGATCGTGATCTGAACATACGGTGTGTTGACAATGGCGATGTCAAACACATGGTAGTGATATGTTACGCCCGTATTGATTACACCGGGGAATGGCTCAGTCGAAGACCAGTCAGCGATAACCCCGTTTCGACTCAGCCGTCCCAACTGCGTTGGGTCGCCCAGACCGACCGACGTGACGCCGCTATCAAAGAGCAGCAGGGCGTGCGAGACAGCCGTCGTAGCCGTTAGCAAGGCAAGAGCGTGGCCGATCCTAGCAAAAGAAGTCATATAGTTCTCCTCAAAATTCGAAAGCAAGCGCGACGCCAAAGGCATCTCGCGATAGATTAGTATACATAAACTCTTTGAAGTAGTCCAAGAAGATTATTTGGTGCGGCCGAAGGGGTGTGCCGTTACTCTTGAGGCTGAACTTTACTCGGGGACTCGGTTAATCCTAAGATAATCAACCAGGGAGGGGAGAATTCAAGTTCAAACAGGTGTCAATCTGACTTGGCTAAGAACTCAAACTACGGTCTACTGCCCTGCACCGAAAAATTGCTTGTCAACGTAGTTAGCGCGCTTCACTATGTCTTAACATTCACTCGAATCCTGGAATTTTTACCAGGAAGCTTGTTAAATATGCTGTGAATTACTCTTGTCTAGGAACAGATATTGGAGTACGCTAAACCGTTAATTCCATCTTTTTTGAGGAGAATGAATGAATCACAATCAATTTAACTTTTTGCGCGGAAAGGCGTTTGCTGTTCTCGCGCTATCTGCGGTAGCCGTTGGCTCCGCTATTGCTGACGACATCAGCCCCCAAGCTCGGCTTCAGATCGCACAGATCCTGAGTTACAAGCGGAATTTCTCCCTTGGACAGCAGAAGATGGATACCAACCTTGTTTTCGCTGCAAAGTTGGCTCGCCACGAAATGCCGCCAACGGCAGGCAACTGGGTAGGGAGTGTCTCGAGCGTCGTCCCAGTCATCGGAAATGGATTGGTTACAGTTGACATCAAGGGCGTTCCATCTGAGTCTTTGCTAGCCAAGATCACAGAAGTCGGTGGAAACGTGATCAGCACTTCGACTCGATTCAACATGATTCGAGCATCTGTTCCAATCTCCAAGATGGACCAAGTTGCTGGCCACGGCGACGTGTCTAGAATGCGGTTGCCTGCGCAAGGGCAAACCAATGGCTTCTTTTCGAGGTATGCCCGACCAGCGCTCGGCTTCCCCACACCTGCCGGCTACTCGCCCTTCATTGGGGCGGTAACAAGCCAGGGCTATGTTTCGCACGCGGCAAATGTCGCGATAGCCCATGGATATAACGGCACCGGCGTAAAAGTAGGCGTCCTATCTGATAGCGCGACACCGGCTAGAGTCGCCGCGTTGATTGCAACCGGCGATCTTCCTGCTGACACTGTTGTTCTTGCCGGCCAGGCAGGTTCAGGTTCGGATGAAGGCACGGCTATGATGGAAATCGTCCATGACCTAGCCCCCGGCGCAAAGCTTTACTTTGCAACAGCCTTCAACGGCGAGGCTAGCTTTGCCGACAACATCATCGCCCTCAAAGATGCTGGCTGCAAGGTCATCGTTGATGACGTTAGCTACTTCGACGAGGATCCGTTCCAGGACGGCATCATCGCCCAGGCCGTAAACACGGTTACCGCAGCAGGAGTTGTGTATGTCTCGTCAGCCGCTAACAGTGGCAACTTGACAAACGGCACCTCAGGTACCTGGGAAGGCGACTTCGTCAATGGTGGCCCTGTAACAGGACCAATTCTTACCTCTGGCGAGACCGGCAATTTCCATAAGTTCGGGGCCAACAACTTCGACACGGTTACTGCCGCTTCCAGCTTCTACGGTCTTCACTGGTCCGATCCTCTGGGAGCAAGCGGCAACGACTACGACTTCTTCCTGCTGAACAGCGCTGGGACGACGGTCAAAGACTTTTCCGTAGGCACGCAAGACGGCACTCAAGACCCATTTGAGGCCTTGGGCGCCTCGAACCATGCGGCTGGTGACCGTATCGTCATCGTGCAGTTTGCCGGCGCAACTCGTGCACTGCACGTTGACACTGAGCGCGGCCGGCTAGCTCTTGCCACGTCTGGAGCGACGCAGGGTCACAACGCTGGCTTGAACACTCTTTCCATGGCGGCAACGGTATGGAACAGTGCGCACGCGGGCACGGTGGCCTTTACCGGTTTTGCAAACCCAATCGAGACGTTCAGTTCCGATGGTCCCCGCAAGATCTTCTTCAACCCCGATGGCTCGGCGATCACCGCCGGGAACTTCCTGTTCGGAACGAACGGCGGAACGACCTTGCAGAAGCCTGACGTAACGGCGGCCGACGGCGTCTTTACGAAGACTCCCGGCTTCCTTCCGTTCTTTGGCACATCGGCTGCGGCGCCACACGCCGCTGCAATCGCTGCTCTCGTCTTCCAGGCAAAGCCTGGTTACTCGGCAGCACAGGTTAAGACTGCGATGAGAGCTTCGGCTCTTGACAACATGGCTGTTGGACCCGACCGCGATGGCGGATACGGCGTCGCGATGGCGTGGCAGTCAGTTCAGTACGCCTTGAGCCACTAAATTAGTTGACTCTGGCGAGGCTGCTCGGAAGGAAACTCCCGGGCAGCCTTTTTCTTTGCCCATTGTGGACGGCAAGTGTTGCGTTTGAACCTGCCACTCAACAACACTGTTAACATGCTTTCAGTGCACGGCGCCTCTTTCCGCGATCCCAGCGGTTTTATCTTCCATGGCGCCGGGGGCGAACTCTTTAGGCAGGTTAACAAGCGCTATGAACCCGATTATCGCGCACTGATAGACTCCGGTCTATACGAATCGCTTGTGTCGGCCAACCTACTAATCGGACATACGGAACTCGAGCTTTCTAAGGCGTTAACCAAGGACGCGGCCCACGTGATCCAGCCTGAACGCGTTCGGTGGATCTCATATCCGTACGAATGGTGCTTCAGCCAGTTGAAGGATGCTGCCTTAACGACGATTGAAATTCAAAAGCAGTCGATAGCAAAAGGGCTCTCCCTTAAGGATGCCAGCGCCTACAACATTCAATTTCACGGTGGAGCTCCAGTTCTGATCGACACTTTGTCGTTCGAAAGGTACAGGGAAGGTTCTCCCTGGGTCGCATACCGCCAGTTCTGCCAGCACTTCCTAGCGCCATTAGCGCTGATGTCGCTAGTAGACGTTCAGCTTGGCCAGCTAGCCAAGAATTGGATTGATGGCGTGCCGCTGGACCTGGCTTCCAAGCTCCTTCCATTGAAGACCAAATTCAGCTCGCTGCAACTGCACATCCACATGCATGCGGGAGCTCAGAAGAAAGATGCTGGCAAAGTCACGGCTAGCCCCAGCAGCGGGTTCAGCAAGCAGGCCATGCTCGGCTTGGTGGACAGCCTGGAATCGGCGGTCAAGGGGCTGAGGTGGGCGCCTTTTGGCA